>NZ_CP058560.1:1200000-1500000 GCF_018141185.1 Methanobacterium alkalithermotolerans
AATTATGAATTTTGAAAATCATCCAGTTTCTGGCTGATGTGCTGGTATATTTCCCTGGTTACCCCTACACTGCTTATAAAATCATTAGAATACCTTATATCTCCTCTTCGAGGGTTATCCTGACGCATTACATACATACAAATGGCAGTTACAATCATCAAGGGGTCGGTTTTTCTACCCTTACCTCCCCGGTAAAGTTTACGGAAATCTGTTTTTAATATTATTTCCCTGGCCCGGTCCTTCTGGCCGCCGCCCACCGGACACATGACTTCGTCTCCTTCTTCCCTTTTAGTCAAAACCAGGGTGGGGCTGTGGCCAGTCATCATGAAATTACTGGCTACCACACTAAGCATGGCCATCTTTTCCTGCATCCGGAAATCTTCATCCACAGTTTTAAGGCTGTGTGGTTTGTAACGCTCGTATTTTTTTATTTTCCTTTCCATGATGGCGACTTTTGAAGTTTCATCCAGGAAAATGTGTTTTCGTTTTTGCACGTTGGGGCCTTCTAAAGTTCTGTATTTAGTCTTTTTTAGTGGAGGTGGTTTATAATGGTTATTGATATGAAAAATTAATTAGATTAAAGAACAAAATAATAGTAAACTTCGTTAATGTTTAAGTTTATTCTGGAGGAATAAAATATCTGTGAATTAGGGAAAATAGAAAGAGGTTTGAAAAATGCTTAAAGATGAGGTTATAGAAAAAATAGAAGAATGTGGATGTTTTGAGGAAACTGAATATCCTGAAGAAAATATGATCGGGAAAACTTTTAATGTTAAAACTGAACCAGTAAGCTTAATAATTAATAAAATTACTATTGGGCCTGTGGTTTCTGTAGATAGTATTGGTAAAGCCCTTCATATATGGATTAATCCCTATTTTTTAGGATCTGATTTAAATGAACCAGTGCTGGCCGTGGCTGTAAATTATGAGGAACTGGATAGTTTTGAGGTTGTTGATTGATTACCAGCTCATCTTTTATTGGAGTGATATTTTCAAAATAACTCATAAAACTAAATTTATTTCGTAAAATATAATGATAAGGCATGCATTTCTTGATTAAAGCACTAATAGGTTTTTTATCAAAATTGGATATTTCTATTGATAAAATATTGGATAAAAATAGTAATTTGTTAAATTAGAAATAGAACCTGGATTTTAAGATCAGTTACTTTTAATCCCTAATCACAACCCCCTTTTCCTTCAAGTACTCTTTAACCTCAGGCACAGGGTACTCATTAAAGTGAAAGATACTGGCAGCTAAAGCAGCGTCTGCTTTACCCAAAGTGAAAGCTTCCAGAATATGTTGCGGATTACCTACACCACCCGAGGCAATTACTGGAATATCCACACTTTCACTTATAGTCCGGGTCAATTCCAGGTCATATCCATCTTTGGTACCATCCCGATCCATGCTGGTTAGAAGGATTTCACCTGCCCCCCGGTCTTGACATTCCATGGCCCAGGAAATAGCATCAATTCCTGTAAATTCTCTCCCACCATAAATACTGCAATCAAACCAGGCTAAACCTTTTTTAGTTTCTACAATGATCTTATCCTTGGCTTCGCTTTCGTCCTCAATGTATCTTCTCTTGGCATCAATACCAATAACACAGGCCTGGGAACCTACAATTTTAGATGCTTCATTTATTAGATCCGGGTTATGGATAGCTGCCGTATTGGTGGAACATTTATCTGCTCCAGCTTTAAGCATGTTAACGTAGTCCTGGGGTTTTCTGATACCTCCCCCTACACAGATAGGAACAAAGACATTCTCGGTGGTGGCCCGGATTACATCAGCCATGGTTTCCCGGCGTTCATGGGAGGCGGTGATATCCAGGAATACTATCTCATCAGCACCTTCATGGTAGTATTTGGTAGCCAGATCCACCGGTTCTCCCGCATAACGTATTTGTTTAAATTCCACTCCTTTAACTACCCGTCCATAAGGTACCTGCAGGTCACAATCCAGACAGGGAATGATTCTTTTGGCTAGCATGAAAATTCTCCGATTAGGGAATAATATTTGATATCTAAAAAATGGTCACTTATACTACTTAAAAACCCCTATGAAATTAGGGTTAAGACTTAGTGCTTTAAATAATAAAATCCCCTATTTTATTATCATAAAATAAGGAGATGGAAAAATGAATTTAAGTGAAATATTATCTGAATCATTTAAGTATCCCCTTTCCAATTTAAAGCGCATGCTTATACTGGGAATACTCTTGGCCTTGAATATTTTGATTATCCCCGCCATACTGAGTATGGGGTATTATATCAGAATAATTGAAAGTAGTTTTCAGGGTTCTAATGAACTTCCCCCTTTTAATGAATGGGGTAAGATGTTTGCTGACGGCCTGAAATATATAGTGGTTTTATTAATTTATCTGGGAATTCCTGCATTTATAGGATCATTTATTGGTAGCATGCTAATGTTTTTCATTATTTATACTGATTTAAATCAGACTATGGGAATATATACATTTATGGCCATATTATACTCCGTGATTATCCTTATAACTATTGTGCCCTATTTTGTGAGCTTTATGGGAATAACCAGAATGGTAAGAGAAAATAGTCTTAAAGCCGCCTTTGAATTTACTCCGGTTATTAATGTAATTAAAGGATTTGGAACCATGCGTTACATCGCCGCTATAGTCTTTATTTCCATATTAAACTTCGCCTTGATCTTAATATCATTAATTTCCCAGCTAGTTACCACTAACCTGATAATCATTTATGGAATAAGTATAGCAATGTCCCTGTTTATTAATTCTTATTTATGGGGATTTCAGGGTCGTTTAATATCCAATATTTACCAGGAAGGTTCAAAAGAGTATAATCTTACTGAATAATTATTTTTTATTATTTTTTATTTAAGATAACTATCGGCGAATACTTTATAAGGGAAAACCTTCTAACAGTTATTTTGTCTAATTTATATGGGCCCGTAGTCTAGCCTGGAATATGACGTGGGACTTCGGATCCCAAGGTCGGGGGTTCAAATCCCCCCGGGTCCGCTATTATCTTTCATATTTATTAAAAAGTTCTTTATAGAGGCCGATTTTCAGTTAAGTTGAAAAATCAATCCTTTCGCACTTATGGCCTCTTGAAAGAACTAAATATAAAAATTCTATTTTTAATGAAATTTTAATGCAATTGATTTTGTAAACTTTATGCATTTTAAAAAAATAGCACTATAATAACTTTAATCCTGCAAAAAAGAATTTTATAATTATTCATCAGGAATAACCGCTTCTTTAAAGAATTCCGGGATTAACGAACGGTAGAGGGGACTATTAAATAACATTTTAATATTTTCATCCAGGATGTAAGTGTAGCATTCATCGTCTTCGGCACGCATTCCCCGGCCATAAGCCTGCATTAGTGTCATGACAGTTTTATAGGCATACCATCTTTGATCACGCTTTCTGCGCATGTTAACCTGTTTATCTCCCAGATAAGGGAAGGGAACTTTATAAATTACCTGAAACCTGCATTTATCATAGGGTAAATCCACTCCTTCACTCATGGAAGGACTTATTAAAACCAGAGGATTGTGGCTGGTTTCAAAATTATGTAAAACCATTTCTCTATTCATGGAATTATGATCTATGAGGCGGGAATGGGGTAATTTATTCATGATATATTTCTGGCACTGATAATTATGGGTGTGTATCAGGCCCTTATCATGGCGATGCCTTTTTAATATTTTAGTTAAAATAGGAAGGGTGTCCGGGGCGGTTCTTTTAATTCTATTTTTAGACATCTTGCCTGCCAATTTTAACTCTATGGGTCTTTTAGAGGGAGGGAAAGGACTATCCACTTTCACAAAATATACCTCCCGGGGATCCATCCCTAACCAGCGACAAAACATTTGATGAGAAAGTATGGTGGCACTCAGGAATATACAAGCATCCGCATGCCTAAATAGGTGTTCGTAAGCATAATGATGTACCCGGAGAGGTTTGAAGGAAACTCCGTCAGGGGCAGTATCCATTACCCAGTTTTTAGGTTCCTTGGCCAGGTTATCCTTTAATTCATCCAGGCGGAATATGGTGCGGTTTATACGATCTGCCTTATTTTTAGGCAGATCTTTAAGTTTTAAATCTTTATAAGCATCAGAAATTGCATCTATCTGCAAAATCCACTCTTCAGGATCTAATTCGCCCATCATTCCGGAAGGAATGCCTTTTTTAATATCTTTTTCCACTCTTTTCCGGGATAAGGTTACTTCCAGTCTACGCATGAGTTTATCTTCGATGTTATGGGCCTCGTCCAGAATAAGTAGCTTCCGGGAGCCGAAATGTCCCACATGGTTTAGTTCCAAAAGGGCGTAATCATAATTCATCAGGGTGATGGGACTGTTTACTGCATCGGCCTTTTGATCCCAGTAATGGCAGTGATCTGAGGACTGAAAATAAATAGGGTTCCCATGAGAGTCTTCAAATGCTTCTATAGCTCCTAGAGTAGATGATTTACTTACTCCATAGGGACAGTGGAATTTTTGAGAACTGGGGGTGGTTTGACAGGTTCCTATATCACAGCCAGACTCCAGATCATCCGTTTTACACATGAAGTTTCCCCTTCCTTTTACCTGGGAAAAATCAAATTCATGGGCATACTGATTCTGCAGCTGCTTGGTCATGGTGAGGATGTAGGCCGGCTCATACATGCGGCCCAGTGTGGTGGCTATTCCTGATTTTCCTGTACCAGTTCCTGCTTCAAGCACCACATAGCGAAAACCATCTTCCAGGGCCTGGTGGATATCTGCTATTATATCCAGCTGTCCTTCCCGTGGATGGGGGAAAGGGAAGTTTTCAATGATTTTTTCAGGTATGTGGGGATTTTTACGCTTGATTTCTTTTTGCCGGGCAGAGGATAAGGTAGTTTTTTTAATGATTTCTCCAGAATCCTGACCTTTTAAATTGTTTTTAGAATTTTTTCCAGCCTTATTTTTACGTTCAGGTCCACAAATGCAACGGTTTCTCATCATCCCGCAGTCCGGGCAAAAAATAGGTAACACCATGCCACCATATTAGTAGATGATTATATAAAAAGGTTATAAGAGACCAGATGGCAACTATTTTTCTGGCTCAAAAGTTTTTATATTATAAAAATCAATCCAAAATTGAAGAATGCTAAAAGTAATTGTCCAGTATTATTTTAGATAAGTTATTACCATTTTAAAGGTGTTTTTATGATAAAAGGAAAGTTAATTGGAATAGGAACCGGTCCCGGAGACCCGGACCTGCTTACTATTAAAGCGCATAAAGTTTTATCTTCAGTAGATGTTATATGCGCCCCTCGTTCAGCAAAAAATCGGCCCAGTATTGCTCTATCAATAGTAAAAAACGTACTGGATCTTCGTGAAGATAGCTTCCATGTTCTAGAGCCGGTGTTCCCCATGAAAGAAGATTTGGATTTACTGGAAAAACACTGGGACACTGCTGCCAATCAGGTGGCATCATATCTGGATAAGGGCCAGGATGTGGCTTTTGTTACTCTGGGTGATCCTTCCATTTACAGTACCTTCTCTTATATACAGCGAAAAATTGAAGATAGAGGATATCTGGTAGAAATGGTTCCAGGTATAACCTCTTTTACTGGTTGTGCCTCCAGTGCAGGGATTCCTCTGGTAGAAAAAGATGATATACTGGTTATTGTGCCTAAAGTAGATAACCGGCTGAAGAATATCCTGGAAGACGGAGATACCTTCGTTATTATGAAAACTTCCCGGCACAGTGCATTGCTGGAAGAAACCATTAAGGCTGACCCCCGGGAAAAAGAAATTATTTCTATTAAAAACTGCAGTATGGATGATGAAGAGGTAAAATCTGGTTTTGTAGACCATAAAAAATATCTATCCACCACTCTGGTGAAATTCTATGAAAAATAATTTTTATATTTTTTAGATAATTTCAAAACAGCAGTACTCATCTCCCCGGCTATAACATTTGGTTTCAGTGACATTTACTTTTTTAGCCAGATGTATAGAAAAAACAGCCTCCAGTATCCCTGAATCCAGTGCACATGCTGATTCTCCAATTTTAGGTAAAAGTTCGCATTCGAAACAATCATAAGCCCGGATAGTGAGAGGATCCATATTTTCCAATTCAATCTGGCCCAGACCATTATTTTTCCAGAAATTAGAGAGATTGTGGATTAATTTATCGGTTTGATCATCTTTAAGTTGATGATATATGGTTTCGCCTATCTTTATCCCGGTTCTATTGAGAAGGGGGTCAATATTAATCCCTTCCTGTATAAGTTCCACCCGGAAGATGTGGAACATCATCTGAAAAAACTCATGAGGATTGCCCTGGTTCATCATATGGTCTGTTAAAAATTCCACAGAGTTTTCTTCCCTTTGTCCCCATTTTTGGGGTATGAAGCGTCCCACATAGCGTGAATTAAGATAAAATATTTTTTTTCTTTTATCCTCACTATCTATGCGGGAATCAATTATCCCCTCATCAACCAGATCCCGAAGATGTACCGAAATGGTGGATTTGGATTTTTCCGTTATTTTTACAATTTCATCAAAACTAATTTCTTCATTTAGTATCAGTGAAAGTATGAAAGATTTAGTGGGACTTTGAATAACATTGAGGCCTTTTGAAGTAGAAAAAACCAGAATATGTGTTTCATCCTCATTTTTAATGTTTTTAATTTTTTTAGAATATTCCATAGATTAACCCCTGTATCAATTTCCCCCACATTAAATAATATATGTAATATTTTATTTAAATTCGATCTTTTAAGAATGTTCGTAAAAGCCCTCCCAAACAATGACTCCTAAATAATGTTCGTCTTAAAGCAAACAGAAAATAATATATAGGACTAAGCTCTTATGATTGATTTGTGTCTATACGAACAATGGTGAAATAATGAAAGCAAAAGCAAAAAAAATCAGCCCCGGAGTATACTGGGTAGGGGTCCTGGACTGGGATATAAGATCCTACCATGGATACACCCTGAATGGAACTAGTTATAATGCATATCTTGTTTTTGGAGATGAAAAAGTAGCACTCATTGACAATGCTTATCATGGAAATTTTCCAGAATTAATGGCCCGGATAGAGGATGCATTCGCCCAGGAAGAAAGAGAAGTTAAGATAGATGTACTGGTACAAAACCATGTAGAAAAAGATCACAGCGGCCTTTTGGTAGAATTACATAGAAAATTTCCCCAAGCCCCTGTTTATTGTACCGAAATTGCTATCGATGGACTTAAAAAACATTTCAATGGTCTTCAAGGCGTAAATTTCATCAGCGTTGGTACCGGGGAAACCTTAAATTTGGGTGGAAAAACACTGGCCTTTTTAGAAGCATTTCTGCTGCACTGGCCAGACAGTATGTTTACCCTGCTTATGGAAAATGGAATACTGTTTCCTAATGATGCATTTGGCCAGCACCTTTGTTTTGCTCAGAGATATGATTCAGAAATACCAGAATATGTGCTGATGGATGCTACGCAAAAATTTTATGCCAATTTAGTAACTCCCCTGTCATCTCTGGTACTCAAAAAATTTCAGGAAGTTATTGATCTGGGGCTATTAGATAAAATTAAGATGATTGCTCCCTCACATGGGCAGATATGGACTGATCCCCTGAAAGTAATTGATGCTTACACCAGCTGGGCCAGTGGCAAATGTAAGGATAAAGTGACTATTATCTATGATACCATGCATTACTCTACCCAAAAAATGGCACATGTTCTTGCAGAAGGAATAATAAGTGAAGGAGTGGATGTTAAGCTTTATTATCTGCATGAAGATGAGAGAAGTGAAATTGTAAAAGATATTCTGGATAGTAAAGCCATAGCCCTGGGTGCACCCACCATCTATGATGAACCATTTCCCAGTGTGGGAGATTTAATTTACTATCTCAGAGGACTTAAATTCAACCGTACAGGTTATGAAAAAATAGCAATAACATTTGGTTCCATGGGCGGTCGTGGAGGGGCACCTAAAACCCTATCTCGTGATTTAAAAGAATGTGGATTTCAGGTACAGGAAGAATATGAAATCATGTATGTACCAGATGAAGACGAGTTAAATAAATGTTACTTCATGGGGAAAAAATTAGCTAAAGAATTAAAATCTGTTTAAATACGTATTAGAGACTTTAAAATTAAATGTGAATTTGAAAAAAATTTTTATAGAAAATTAACTCATATATAGTAGTGGAGGAATAAAAAAATGGATTTAGTAAATGAGCATCAAATAGGAATTTGTAAAGGAACAGATATGGAAAAAGCAGTGCAGGCTAATTTTAATGGGGAATGTCAGGAAGTAGGAATGTATCTGGCCATGGCCCGTTTAGCCCAAAGAGAAGGCATGCCTGAAGTAGCAGAAGTTTTGAAGACCATCGCCTGGGAAGAAGCAGAACACGCATCTCACTTTGCAGAAATGAACGAAGTAATAAAACCCACCCTGAAAGAAAACCTGGAGATGATGCTGGAAGGAGAAACCATGGCTAATAAGGAGAAAAAAGCCGCTGCAAAAAAGGCCAAAGAATGTGATATAGATGAAGCCCATGATTTCTTTGATGAAAGTTCCCGGGATGAAGCAAGACACGCTAAAATGCTAAAGGGACTGCTGGAGAGATATTTCTAAAGAGAAATATTTCTAATTTTATTTTTTAAAAAAAAGATAATTTCTATTTTTTATGGTTGTTATTTAATTTACTCAATTTTTCACATGCATCCTCAGCAGCAAGTATTATAGGATCTATAACCATGGATAATGGAGGAGCATACGAAAATTCCATATTAGATAGCTTCGAACAGGTTAATTTTTGAGAAATGGCCAGGGACATAGTATCCACTCTTTCGGCTACTCTCTCTTCAGCAATTATCTGGCAACCAATAATCACCCCTTGAAGATTGCATATCATTTTTATATCAATTCTTTTTGCCCCGGGATAGTATCTGGCCTTGGTAAGTGCTCTACTTTTACCAGAAATTACTTCTATGCCATTTTGAATCGCAGAAACCTTGGTTAATCCCACTGCTCCAAATTCAAGGTTGCCGATTTTAGAAACCATAGAATTTAATACCGGTATAAATTCCGCCTTTTTCCCCACTATATTCTGAGCAGCCACTTTCCCCTGCCGGACGGCAGTGGTTCCTAAAAGGGATTGAGTATTATGGCCCGTAATTGCATCATATACTTCCACACAATCTCCCACTGCATAAATATCAGGTACTGTAGTTTGCATTTTTTCATTAACTGATATAGACCATCTTCCTAATTCACAGCCAGCCATTGTGGCCATTTTAGTTTCAGGTCGCACCCCGGTGGCCATAACCACCATATCCACGTCTATACATTGATCTCCAAAGACAGCCCCTTCCACTTTAGTGGTGCCTGCGATTTTTTCAATGGGATGTCCTAAAATTAGATTAATGCCTTCTTTTTCCAGATATTTTTGAACAATCAGGGCCATATCCGGGTCCAGTGAACGGGGAACAATCTGAGGTAACATTTCAGTAACGGTTACATCCAGCCCTCTTTTTTTTAACCCGTAGGCAATTTCAAGGCCGATTAGTCCTGCGCCAACTACCACTGCTTTTTTACTTTTTTGAGCCCATTTGGTAATTTCCTGACCATCAGCGATAGTTCTTATTTTAAAAACGCCTTCTAGATCCGATCCTTCCACCGGAGGAATGAAAGGAGCTCCTCCTGTAGCTATTACCAGGTAATCATATTCCATTTCTTTAAGGTCTTCTTTTTGGTTTAGCAGATAATAACCAATCTTTTTTTCACTAGCTTTTACCTCAAATACTTCTGCCAGGGTTATAACTTTTATATCTCTTTCCAGGTAATCTTCGGCCTGGTGCATGATAATATTTTCAAAACAGTCCACTTCCCCACACAGTACGTAGGGTATAGCACAGGGAGAGTAAGCAATATTCTCGTCACGAGTTATTACCGTTATTTCAGCATCTTTATCATATTTCCGTATATTGGAAGCAGTGGAAAGTCCACCTGCCCCTCCACCAATTATAACTATTTTCATTTATCTGGTCCACCTTGAAACATTAACAATCAAATATTTGTCCCTCTTAGCAGGTTAATATTTGCATGGTTTAATCTTGCCAAAAATATATATATTATATCCATAAATTTAGATATATAGAACTAGGGGAAGGGTAACTTTGAAAGAAGATGAAATTAAAAAACTGGTTAAAAATCGCTATTCTAAAATCGCTTCTAAAGAAAAAAATAGCTTTTCATGCTGTTCTACAGATAATAGTATATATGAACAGGCTAAATCAGCAGGTTATAGTAGTGAAGAACTAAAATCAATTCCCGAATCAGCAATCTATGGTCTGGGTTGTGGTAATCCCACTGCACTGGCCGGATTAAAAGAAGGTGATGTGGTCCTGGACTTAGGATCTGGAGGAGGAATTGACGTATTTTTAGCAGCCCATAAAGTGGGAAAACGGGGAAAGGTAATTGGAGTGGATATGACTCTGGAGATGGTGGAAAAGGGTAGGGAAAATGCTAAAAAAGGAGCTTATGAAAATGTAGAATTCCTGTTAGGAGAAATTGAAGCTTTGCCCTTGAAATCCAACGAAGTGGATGTTATTATCAGCAATTGTGTAATTAATCTGACTCCTGATAAATACCGAGCCTATAAAGAGTCTTACCGGGTTTTAAAACCATCGGGAAAGTTGATGGTATCGGATCTGGTTACTGATGGTTATTTACCGGAAGATATTAAACGAAATTTCCAGGCCTGGTCGGACTGCATCTCTGGAGCCCTGGAAAAAGAAGAATACCTTAATATCATAAAAAAAGCCGGTTTTAAAGATGTTAAAGTATTAAAACAGCATTACTTTAGAGAACCAGAGATGGATGAGAGATTAATTGGTAAGATAATCAGCATTCAGTTAAAAGCCAGCAAATAAGTATGAAGGAAGATACTATGCCAAAATTGGATAAAAATGAAAATTGCTACCTGGAAAAAAATAAATCAGCTCCTTTAAAACTGAAAATTCCTCCAGAAACCATGCTGGAAAATTTATCTGGAAAATTTAAGGCACTTTCTGATCCCACCCGCTTAAAAATACTGTATCTCCTGGAAGAAGGAGAACTATGTGTTTGTGAATTGATTCTGGCTCTGGATAAACCACAGTCCACCATATCACATCATTTGAATGTATTAAAAAATGCAGGTTTTATTGTAGGACGTAAAGAAGGGCTGTGGATCCACTATAAACTTAAAAATCCTCAAATAATACCCCTGGTTAATGAATTAAATAATATAAATCGTCAAGGAGATTAAAATGAAAAGTGAAAAGATAGCCCTGTGTCCCTGTAATGGTATGAGCCCCTATGGATTAATAGCCCGGGCTGCTAGTTCGGATATGGTGGAAGAATCTTCCGATATAATATCCATATGTATCACCGCCACCTCCGCAGATAAAGAAAGTTTCCGCAACCTGATAAAAAAATATCCTATAATGGCAGTTAATGGATGTGAACATGGATGCGTGGATAGCATCCTGGAAGGTAAGGGAGTGAAAGTAGCAGAAAGTATGAATGTAATGACTCCTCTCCAGGAAAAGGAAATGAAGCCAGGTTCTGTAGCCCGGCTGGGAGAATCTGGAGAAAGATGTGTGGTGGAAATAAAAAAGAAAATTGAAGATTTATTAGAAAAATGAGGTGAAGCTATGTCGGATGCTAATTTAAAAAGAGTTTTATTTATCTGTAAAAATAATTCTGGAAGATCCCAAATGGCAGAAGCAATTCTAAAACACCTTTATGGTGAAAATTTTGAAGTTAGTAGTGCAGGAAGCCATCCACGTCCTATCAATCCCCTCACCATTGAAGTTTTACAGGAAATTGGAATTGATGCCTCCTCCCAGGAATCTAAAAATCTGCAGAAATTCCAGGGCCAGGAATTTGATCTGGTGGTGAGCCTGTGCGGTGATGAAGATGAAGCCTGCCCGGTATTTTTAACTGGAAAAAAATATGCCCATCAGGGCTTTAAAGATCCTGCCGGAATTAAAGGTGATAAAAAATACCAGTTAAAATTGTTCCGGGAAATACGGGATTCTATATTCCTGTGGATAGAATCTGAATTTCAGGATGATAATATTTTAGAATAAAGGAGGTAGATTATGCTAAAAGTTGCCATAGTAAGTGACGGGCCTTATGGGGAACGGGCCTATGAAACCATTTCTCAGGAATTTGAAACCAGTTTTATTCAGGTAGAAGCACCAGCAGGTATGTTTGTGGATGAGTTAGAATTGGAGCCGGGATTGGTGGATAGACTATCTAAGTTTGATTTGATTATCACCTACATACTGCACCCGGATTTAACCCAGGAACTGGTAGAACAAATTCACCAGCAGGTAGGATGGATTATTGTGGGGGCCTGGAGAGGAGAAGGGTTTAAAAAACAGCTAACCCAACTGGGCAATGTCACTGCACCGGAGAATATGTGCGACCTGGAAGAAAATGGTAATCCTGTTTTTGATGAGTTCGTTTCCCGTTTTGGGCGGCCAGAAGTGAAAATAAACTGTCAGGGTAATAAAGTGGTGGATATAGAAGTTAAAAGATGTTCTCCCTGTGGGGCTACTGCTTTTGTGGCCCAGGAGATGAAGGGAAAATCCATTGAAAATTTACCTATTCGTGCCGGATTGAAAATCCAGCACTACCCCTGTCGGGCCCCTAAGATGCGTTTATTTACTGATGATGAGTGTAAAAAGGAAATGGCTGCTAATTTACATAAAGATGCCTTTGAAAAAGCACTTAAAAAAAAGGAATAAATTTCAAGAAAATACTATTATTCTCAAAAAGGCGTATACAGCATAAATTCCCAGGAGTAGAGATCCCTCTACTCGAGTCAACTTCATATCACTCCTCATAAAATAGAGTAGTAGTGAGGTCACCCCTATTAAAACCGGGGCATCCAGAGCCACTGATAAGGGATCTACCGGTATTTCTATAAAAAGAGCAGGAATACCAATACCCATCAGTATATTAAAGATATTGCTGCCTAAAACTGTCCCTAAAGATAAGCTGCACATTTTTTTCATGGCCGAGGTTATGGCCACCGCCATCTCAGCTAAACTGGTGCCTATGGCCAGGGCAAATAGTCCCACAATCATTTCCGGAATATTGGCTAACTGGGCCAGTTCCACTGCACTGTAAACCAGCAAACGGCAGGAGATGATAAGACCAGTAAATCCCAGTATGGTCCAGACTAATTGTTTGTAATTAAAAGTTTTTTCAGGTGCTTTATCCACATGGTGATGCAGGTTATAATACTTCTGCTGATTTTTGATTAAAAAATACAAATAGGCCCCGTACATTAAAATTAGGACTATTCCTGTTATTTGATTGATAAACCCCAGTAACATGAATGAGATCAGGACAAGAGCGGCCAGTAACCCCATGAATCCATCTCTTTTTATTTCCTCCTGATTGGTGGTTATAAAGCAGGATAATAGCGCGGAAACCCCGATTATCCCACATATATTCCATATATTGGATCCAATAACCACTCCCACCCCCATATCTGGATTTCCAGTGAAAACTGAAATTATGGCTGATCCAAATTCCGGTAAACTGGTTCCTGCTGCTGCCACAGTGACCCCCAGTATTATAGGGGAGATTCCTAAAAAGCGACCAATTTCAACCAGATTATCCACAAAGACATTGGCAGATTTAATTACTATAACCAGGGCTATGCAGAATAAGGCCACCAGAATTAACCAAAAGAACATAAATTATTATTTAGGTTGCATATACTTAAATAATATTCGTCATTATTAATTCCTGAACAATTATTTATGTTGGCTGAACTAATATGCTATATTATGGAGGAATCTCCCCCTAAAATGTTGACTATACTGCTAACAGAGGGCCCTTACCGGTCACAGTATGCAGATATGGCTTATGAAATAGCTAAAAGTGCTTTAAATAATAATTATAGGGTAAATTTATTTTTATATATGGATGCTACTCACATACCTAAAAAAGAGCAAAATCCTAATTCTTTTCCCAATGTTGCTCATAAATTCCGTATTTTATTAGAAAAAGGTGCCAATATTAAAGCCTGTGTGCGGTGTTCTACTGCCAGAGGACATAGTTGTGCCCAGGATCCCTACATTAAGGGAGTAGAAATTAAAACTGTCTATGAACTGGCCGCTTGGATTGGTAAAAGTGATCAGGTTATAAATTTAGGTGGTTGAATGGATAGCGTGCTGTTAATTATTGATAAAGCCCCTTATGGGTGGGAAGACGCCTTCAGTGGCTTTTACGTGGCCATTGCCTGTTTAAATATTGGGCTTCCCGGTGATGTTCTGCTTACAGGGGATGGAGTTTATGCTGCTCTTGAAGGTCAGGACAGTGAGAGCAATATTGGTTTTCCCAGTGTGGAGGAATTAACCTATCTCATATTTCCAGAAGGCAATGTAATGGTACATGGACCTTCACTGGAAAGCAGAGGTTTTACAGAACAAGACCTGGTGGAATCAGCCGATCTGATTAGTGAGGAGGAATTATATGAATTTTTAACCTCCCGCCATAAAACCGCTTTTATACGTATTTAGGAGAGGAATATTTTGGAAATGAAAGAAATAAAATATGAGGTCTTAAAAAAAGGGTCTCTGGTAAAATCAGTTTCCATTAAAAATATAAAACCCTGTATAGCAACTGAAGGGAAGGTAAGGGTTTTAATGGAATTAGATTCTCCTCTGGGTGAAGTATTACCTCTTCTAGCTTCCAACTATCCTCCCGGTAAAACCAGTTACCTGGAAAAGAAAAAAATATTGACCTTATCTTTATTTAACCGTTTAATTACCATTTATCCTTCAGGTAAAGTTACCATGAATAAAACCCTGGATAAAGAAGATGCCATTGAGGTTATATCACAAATTATGAAGGATATTAATCAGGTTTATGACCATCGGGAAGAGGCAGATTCATCTGAGCATTTGAAAAGTCCTTCCAAACTGGGACCTCTGGATATTCATCGTTGTTTGCCCCAGACTAACTGTACTGATTGTGGTGAGAGCACCTGTATGGCCTTTGCCTTTAAAATATTATCTGGAGAACAGAAACTCAATAACTGTATTCCTCTGCATGAACCCTGGAATCAGGAGCAGTTGAAGTGTCTAAAAAAAATCCTGGGATCAACCCTCATGCAGAATTTAGGTTGGGAAGGTTACTAATCAGGGGGAATAAATTATGAATATCGCTTTTTTAGTAACTAAAACCCCTCAGGAAGTGAGTTTTAAAAATTTTGTACAGATTTTAAAACTTTACTCTGAGGAGCATCAAATTCATCTTTATCTTATTGGAAATGGAGTATATGCATCCGTGCCCGGACATGATTATACTTCCCTAATAGCGCAGGATGGTACAAATTTAAGGATAAGTGCTTTTTCAGGAGATCTAAAAGCCCGGAGTATACATCCCGATCGGATGATTTCTTCTGTGGAAATTTTTGATAACTATGATGAACTGGTGGTGGATTTGATGGAAAAAACTGACCAGGTATTTAGTTTCTAATGAGGGGGAAGAATTTTGCATCCTAAAGCCCGAAAAAAATCTAAAAAAATGGTGGGTATACGTTGCCAGTGTCAGGATAGACCCGTAGCTATTAAAAAAGAAAATTTACATACCGTGCAGTGCCCGGTGTGTCTTAAAGTTTACAAATCTAACCGTCAGGACCCGATTTGTTTTTCCTGTAACTCTAAAAGAAGGTGAATTATTATAAAAAAAGAGGTAGTTTTATTTAAAGTAACAACATGATTGACCGCCCCAGTCCGTATATTATACTGATGATGACTATGGAAGCCAGAACCAGGGATACGGAAAAGAGCAAAGGTCTGGCCTGATTATCAGATAATTTAAATTTTAAAAGTTCTTCCAGCATCAATCCGCCATCCAGTGGTTTAATTGGTAATAAATTAAACATCCCCACCCCTAGATTCAAGATCGAAATCCAATAGAACACATAAGCCAGATATAGCCAGGCCCAGGGTAAAGTTTCACCATAGGTAGCAGCCACATCTTCTTTTATTATCTGATTAGAAGTACTCCGAATACCAATATAAGGTGCGCTTTCGTTATTAGGATTTTGTCCCAGCCTTAGATTGAAAGTGCCCCCGCTGGTTACAATAGTAGCTTCCTGGCCTGCCTCCAGAGTTTCAATGGCTTCCTGAAAATTGGTGGCATTGCTAATAGAATAACCATTAATGCTCTCCAGTATCATTCCCTCTTCTAGAATTCCTTCTGCCGGGCTTCCGGGAACAACACTGGCAATTACAATTCCTTCATCCTGGAATGTTGCAGGAAAAGCAAATCCAGTTATCCCTGTAAATACTAGAAATGCTATTAAAGCCAGCCCTAAATTAAAAAAAGATCCTGCAGCCAGAATTCTTAATCTAGGGATTCTTTTTATTTTCTGGATTTGTTCTTCATCTGGTTCTACAAATGCACCCGGCAATATGGCCACTAGTAAAACTCCAATAGATTTAATTTCAACCCCTTCTACCCGGGCTAGTATCCCATGGCCAAACTCATGCACAATCATCACCGTAGCCAGGCCCAGGATTCCATATCCTAAAGGCACTGTAAACGGTGAACCTGGTAGATCTACTCCTGGAATAATAAGAGTGACTTGAGGAGCCACAAAAAGAGTCTCCAGGGATTGTATTAGTATAAATACAATGGCAAACATGGCCAGAAAGGTTATGGGTATCCCCAGATTAAGCATCCATCTCCATAATCTGGTGTGCCTCTGGGCAGTCCGGTCAATAAATCCCTTCATTTTCTGGGTTTTACGCATAATGATTGGACCCTGAATATCTATTTTAAGTTTATCTCTGAAAAAGAAAGCCATTATCCAGATAACTGCAAAGGCAATGGCGTAGAACCATAAAGCATTCATTATATCACCTTAAATCTCGTAAGTCTTATAAGAAAATATTTAATTAGATATTAATTCCAGTTTTTTTTAGCACTCAAACTTAAGTATAGGACCTTAAACTTATAAAACATTTGCCTGCATACTATCAAAATAATTATTATAAGGTACGCTAGTACCTTACAAAAGAATCAAAAAATAAGACCTCACATTCTTCCCCTGCTGCTATTCCTTCTACTTCTGCATCTATTACAATGTAACAATTAGATTGTACCATGGAGCGGATAACTCCTGATCCTTTACTTAAAACGGGATCCACATTTTTTATTCCTGCATGGGCCCGTATATAGTCTGTACGCCCTAATTTGGATGGAATTTTCTGGGTGGCTTTTCTTTTAACTGTGGGTGGAAGGGGGGCTAATTTTTGCATTTTTAAAAGATAAGGCCTTACCAGGATATCAAACTGCACCATGGCTGCCACCGGGTATCCCGATAACATGAATACTGGTTTTTGATCCACCCTGCCAAAGGCAACTGGTTTTCCCGGGCGAATACTGACCCCGTGGAATAAAACCTCTCCTATTTTTTCCACCACATCCACCACCACATCACCCTTACTTATGGCGGTTCCTCCGGTGGTTATAATCACATCACAGCTTTTAGCAAATTTTTTTATCTGTTGTTCTACCTGATTAGCATCATCCCGGGCATGGGTTACTAACGGTATTGCTTTTGTACTTTCTAGTAGAGATTTTAAGGTATAGTAGTTAGAATTTATAACTTCAGCTTCCTTTATTTTGCTTTTATCCATTACCAGTTCATTTCCTGTTGTAATTACGCCTACTAATGGTTTTTTAAATACTTTCAATTCATTATAGCCTGCAGAGGATATAATCCCCACATCCTGGGGCCTTAATTGATGAGGGTGTTCTAGTAGTAAATCTCCTTTTTTGAAGTCTTCCCCGGCAGGGGATACGTTTTCACCAGGAGTTATGCTAAATAATACTTCTAAATCATCCCCTTTTTCATAGGTGTACTCTTCCATAACTACCCCATTAGCTCCTTGAGGAATAGGGGCCCCGGTGGCAATTTTAATAGCTTCTCCTTTTTTAAGAACGAATTTTGATTTTTTCCCAGCGCCTATGCGATCAATAATTTTTAAATGAGCAGGGTTTTCCTGAGAAAATCCAAAGGTGTCTTCTGCGTGTATGGCAAATCCATCCATGGCGGATCTATCAAATCCAGGGGAGTCCAGTAAGGCCTGAATATCTTGCGCCAGAACCCTCCCATATGTCTGTTCCAGTTTTATTTTTTCGGTGATATAGGGGATTTTTTCCTGATTTATTATATTTAAAGCCTCTTCCAGAGGCATTAATTCGGATAAGAACATGTTTCTACTTCCCTGATAATCTTTTAATAGGGTTTGATAATGGTAATGAGTATAGCTTATACCTTTATTTCTATGGGAGTTTCCTATATTTAATTCGTTGTTTAGAGTCCTTAAAAAAATCAATATTATGGTATATTGGATAAAATTTAATATGTCATAAATTCAAGTAAGTATAGATGATAAAGATAAGCTCTTTAACCAAATACTTTGGCAAAATACGTGCTCTGGATAATTTAAATTTAGAAATAAAAAAAGGAGAGCTTTTAGGATTGATTGGACCTAATGGTGCCGGGAAAACCACCGCCATCAGAATTATTTCCTGTATTCTCCAGCCAGATGAGGGCCAGGTTATGGTGGGAGGTTACGATGTTTTGAAAAATCCTCTGGAAGTAAAATCCATGATTGGTTATTTGCCTGAGGAACCTAACCTTTATGAACGTTTCCGGGCCTATGATCTTTTGAAGTATTTTGGAGAGTTGTATGGTGTTCCATCCACCCAACTGGAATCACGGATTGAGGAGTTACTGGAACTGGTGGGAATGAAGTCCCGGGCCCAGCATAGAATCAATACTTTTTCCAAAGGCCTTAGACAGAGAATCGGGATTGCCCGGGCTCTGGTGCATGACCCTGATATTATTATTTTTGATGAACCTACCATGGGATTGGATCCTGCCACTTCCCTGGCAATCCGGGACTTTATTGAGAGTCTTAAAGGAGATAAAACTATTCTACTGTGCACCCATTACATGGATGAAGCCGATGCACTGTGTGATCGAGTGGCCATTTTAAACCAGGGACAGATACTGGATATGGGCAGCCCTGAAGAATTAAAATCAAAAATACATGGAGATATAATTTTAAATGTGTCTTTAAATGATCCGTCCCAGGTGGATCTGAATGATTTTAAAAATATGGATATGGTGGAGAAATTTACTTTAAAAGAGGACAAATTAACGTTGTCTCTCCAGAGCAGAAGAGATATTTCCCGGATAATAGAAGTAGTAGGTACCAATTTAAAAGCAGTTAATACCAAAGAACCCACCCTGGAAGATGTTTTTATTCAGAATGTGGCTAATCTAAATAAATAGTTATAACAGGTTTTACCATGGGCTCCTGGACCATCACCAAATGGGAATTAAAAAATACCCTCCAAAATCGAAAATTTATTCTAATATTCTTTTTACAATTAGTGGTGCTTTTAATGATGGTACTATTTTTTAGTAGCTTCATGGAAGGAATAGAATCAGAAGAAGGAATCTCACTTACACCTTCCCTGAACCAGTTTGCATCACTGGATATTTATGATCCTCAGAATGTTTTAATTAATCAGTTGAATCCAGAAATACTTGAAATTAATTCAAATGAAATAGATGTGGCTTTAAGTCGTTTGGAATGTGGTGATGTTACAGGGGTGGTACTTTTACCTTCAGCAGATGATTTTAATCTGGAAGAAATAAAACCTGTCCCGGTGAAGTTATATATAGATTATAAAGACCCTAAAAGAAGTGTGATTAAAGATGAAGTTGCTGCCGCCGGAAATAGAGCATCAGACCTTATATCCCAAAGATGGATTGAAGATTTAACTCCCCCCGAAGAAATCCAACCTCAGATTCAGGAAGAAACTCAGGGAGAGGCACTTCCTCTGCAGCTAATTAATAAAGTAATGACTGCCATTTTGTTATTTTTACCTTTATTTTTATTTGGAAACCTGATTGTGGACAGTATTGTAGGTGAAAAAGAAAGAAAAACCGGGGAAATATTAATAGCAATGCCTCTTTCCCGATCAAATATTATACTGGGTAAAAGTACGGCGGTGATAATCACCATGGCCCTGCAGGTAGCATTATGGATGGTATTAATGATTTTAGCAGGTTATTCTATTGAAAATCCCGGGCTGGTATACCTGATAGTGGTTACTACTGCCTTACCTATTGTTGGTTTAACCAGTATTATTGCTGCTTTTAGTAAAAATTATAAAGAGGCCGGAATTGGGATAACTTTTGCCTATGTGGCCATAATAGGATTTTTAATAGTGCCTGCTCTGGCTTACATCTCCCAGCAGGGAAGATATGTTAGTACCTCTACCATGACCCTGGCTATTAAGGTTTTCTCCGGTGAACCTCTTTCTCCAGGTGATATCATTGTTCCCTTTACCTCTCTACTCTTAATTAGTTTAATATCCTATTACATTACCATATGGCTTTTTAAAAGGGATGATATAGTATTCGGTCCTCGTCCAGGATTATTAAGATTGTTGTACGAATTTACAGCTTTAAATAAAGTTGTCAATTATTTTAAAAAATGAAATGTTTGTAGAGTGAAATAATGAAACTTCTCTCTCTATTTAAAAAAGAAGCAAAGGATATCCTTTCCAATAAGATTTACCTATTGGTGGTATTTGTTCAGCTTTTAATAATTTTAGGAGCTTATGGATTGGCCCTTACCAGTTCTGTGGTGACTGATCCTGATCTTTTAGATGAATGGGGAGGTTCAACTGCCATTAAAGTGGGGCTACCTCAAAATCTGCAGGGATCTACTTTAGAAGAAAGCCTTATAAATCAAGATTTGACCCTGATGTATTTTCCAGATGTGGAATCTGGCCTAAATCAAGTGGGGAAAGAAGTGGTAGCCCTGGTTTATATATCCAATGAAGAAGAAGATATAGGCCTTCAAATTGATAACACCAACGTATTTTACCCTGTTGCCCGGGATAAAATTAATAAAGCACTGGACTATTATCAGTTAGAAGAAAGGCTTTCCAGTAGAGGATTAAGTGTAGAAGAAATAAATATCATTCAGAATCCACTGGATATCAATGAAATTGAGATAAATAAGGAATCTGCTTCTCCTCTAGCCCTGGAGAGTTCTTACTTTGTGGAAATAATGTACGGGTTCATCGTGCCTTTTATATTGCTTTTACCCTTTTTCCTGGCCAGTAATATAGTTACCGATAGTGTGGTAGGTGAAAAGGAAAGAAAAACATTTGAAGTGCTATTAATGACCCCTCTATCCGGGCCCATGGTAATTGCAGGTAAAATACTTCCCATACTATTATTTTCTCTTATGCAAAGCGGTGCCTGGATTATGTTGCTGTATTTTCTACAGGTTCCTGTTTATAATCCCCTGCTTCTGATGGTTCTTTTATTTTTTGTGGGCCTGGGCTTTATTGGTATGGGCGTATTAATCTCCATGCTGGTGGATTCTACCAAAGAAGCAAATTCTGCGGTGACCCTTTTATTATTTTTTGCCACATTCATACTGTTTTTACCTCTTTTTATGAATATTCCCACATTATCTGGTATTTTAAACACCATTCCCACGGTTATTATTGTTAGAATGTCCTCCGGACCTTACCTGAATCCTATCTGGATATTAGAATTTTTACCATCTGTTTTAGTTTCCATGGTAATATTTGCGCTTTCCATCTTCTACTTTAAACAAGAAGGAGCCATAAGGCTTTAAGCATTTATTAGAAAAATAAATAGATTATCAATGTGATTGCCGTTCCACTTACCACGGGTATGGCTATATTATCATCCAGAGGACTGTAAGCCTCAGTAATGGCTCCAGCCAGTGCCCCTATAAAGGCCGGTGCCAGGGGAACTTGAGTAGCAGCCCCTATAAAACTTACCATAAAAAAGCTAAAGCTCCCCTGCCAGCTTTTTTGTAAGTGATGAGGTAGTTTATTTTTTCCAATTTTTTTCCCTACCAGGGTGGAAGTAGCATCTCCTAAAACCAGTATAATTATGGCGGCATTGGCTATGGCCATATTAAAACCGAAAAAAGCCAGGGTTAAAGTCAGACCTGAGAAAAAATAAATAAATCCTTTCTCTTTTTCATCCCGTCGGCAACTTCTTAAAATTTTAGAAAAAAAAGGAATGTAGTATTTTTTATCAATCTGGAAGATTAGTTCTCCAGAAACCATAGCCACCAGAGATAATAGGATAAGGTAAGGTACTGGTAAATAATTTCCTAAAAAAATAAATAAAATACCTGATGCATGTATAAGCTGCCGTATTAACTCTCTTTTATACACTAAAGACACCAGGTTTTAGTATTTTAGGCCATGAATTCTTCTATTACTCCATGGTATGCCCTTTGCAGTTTATCAACATCTAAATCAAGGAGATTTTTAATGACCAATTTATCCCCTTTTACTTCTCCCACTGCTGCTGCAGGAACTTTAATTTTATCCAGAACTTCTTCTACTTTATCCGGAGTTACAGTGATGATATACCGACCATGGGATTCTGATAAGAGTGTTTCAAATTCAGTGGCTTTATTTCCAGGGGCTTTATTTAAATCCACTTCAGCACCTATTCCTGATTTTAAAGCCATTTCAGAAAGGGCTATGCCTATACCTCCTGCTGAACAGTCGTGGATGGCAGTAATAGCCGGGGCAAGATTGCTGTTTAGCAGTTCCAGTATGCTTTCTGCGGATTTTAATTCATCATCCATCCTGATTTTAGGAGCATCTCCCTGTACCAGTTTATGGATGTTCCGGTGGTATTCTGAACCCTCCAGTTCAGGATAGGTGTTTCCCAGGACAATGATTTTATCCCCTTCATTTTTGAATTCCATGGTCCTTATATGGGGTATTTTTACCACTCCTACCACCCCTACCACCGGGGAAGGATTTACTGTTACCCCTTCTGTTTCGTTATAGAAACTAACATTCCCACTTATAACAGGAGTATTGAATTTCCGGGCCAGATCAGCCATGCCCTGCACACACTGGGAGAACTGCCAGAAAACCTCTGGTTTTTCCGGGTTTCCAAAGTTAAGGCAGTCCACCACACAACGAGGTGTAGCCCCCATGGAAACCACATTTCTTAATGCTTCAGCTAAAGATCCCGCCCCCCCATGGTAAGGGTCCAGTTTAGTGTGAATACTGTTACAGTCCACACTTAAAGCCACAGCAGTTTCTTCATCCACCCTTAATACTGCTGCATCGTCTCCTGGTTTTACTATGGTTCTGATTTGAACTTCGTGGTCATACTGGCGGTAAACCCATCTTTTACTGGCAATATTCTGGGAGGATAGAATTTTTAGTAGTGCTTCTTCTGCCGGAGGATGTTCTACTTCTACCTCTTCATGGTTTTTTTCTATTTTTTGGGCTTTCCTTTCCACCACTGGTGGATCAGCCAGTAAATGGGCGGGTAAATCTGCTATAATTTCTCCTGCATCTTTTACCACCATCTGCCGGGTAGAAGTTACCTCTCCCACCACCGCCGCAGGTAATTCATATTTTTCACATATTTCCATAACTGCTTCTACCTGGGAAGGCTTAATTACAAAAACCATCCTTTCCTGTGATTCAGATAGCATTATCTCATAGGGAGTCATCCCTTTTTCTCTAAGTGGTATGGCACCTAAATCCACCTGAGCTCCGTTGTTACACTTGGCTGCTAATTCAGATATACAGCAGGTTAAACCCCCTCCACCTAAATCCTTAACTCCTGATACTGGAATTTGTTCCATTATTTCCAGACTGGCTTCCAGTACCATTTTTTTGGTAAAAGGGTCTCCAATTTGGACCGCAGGACGATCTTCGATTTCAGAAGAGGTGGTGAGTTCTTCACTGGCAAAGGTAACCCCATGGATACCGTCTCTTCCCGTCCTGCCCCCCATGAGCAGGAATAAATCACCGACATCCGGGGCTATTCCCCGGACAATATCCTTTTTAGCAACCAGGCCGGCGCACATTACATTTACCAAGGGATTTAGCTGGAAATTGTCATCAAATTCAACTTCTCCACCCACAGTAGGTATTCCTACCCGGTTTCCATAATCCGAGATACCCTTAACCACATGTTCAAACAGGTACCGTGATTTCTGGTCTTGGAGATATCCAAATCGTAGAGAGTCTAAAAGCGCAATAGGCATGGCACCCATAGAAATTATGTCCCTTAAAATACCACCAATACCCGTTCCTGCCCCACCATAAGGTTCTATGGCTGAAGGGTGATTGTGGCTTTCAATTCCCACTGCCAGTGCCAGTTCATCAGTTATTTCCACCAGTCCTGCATCATCACCAGGTCCCAAAATAATTTTTTCTCCTTCTGTAGGGAAAAGCCGGAGTACAGGGCGGCTACTTTTATAAGAGCAGTGTTCCGAGAACATTATATCCAGCATGCCGTATTCCAGGGAGTTAGGTTCCCTTCCCAATTCTTTTTTTATATATTTCTCTTCCGAATCTGTTAAAACCATTTTAGCACCCTTAATAAGTTTATAATATGAGAAATCATTTTTATGTAGCGGTTAAATTAGATGTTTAATAATGCTTTATTTTATTAAACATTAATTTATTTCTATGTTACCCTTATGTAAAAAAACTAAAATAAAATAAAAAATAAAGAAAATTATGCTTTTTTTATTGAAACAGAAAGATTTTCATCTTCTATTTTCCATTCTTTAGTATATTCTCCTTTATTTTCTCCAAAAATGATTTTTTGTGCCCTTACTTCATGGGCCATGAAATCATAGTGAGGTTGTACCAGGTTCTGTAGTGAGGTACTGCAGCTTACTTCCACCTCAATATTAGACTCCACATCCAGATCCATATCTTTTCTCATGTCCTGGATTCTTCTTATTAATTCCCGGGCCATGGATTCTGATAGTATATCAGGTGTGATTTGAGTGTTTATGAATACACTCCCTCCTTCAAATTCAGCACTTACCACATCTTCAGGGAGCTCAGTTTCATATACCACATCTTCTGGATTTAATTCTATGACTTTATCTTCCAGTTCTATTTTTAAGATGTTTTTCGTTTCCATTTCCTTTTTTATAGTTTTTCCATCCTGTTTTCTTAGTTCAGCGGCCACCAGCGGAACATCCTGACGCAGTTTAGGGCCCAGTGTTTTCATATTAGGCAGGACATTAATTTTTAATTCTGGAAATTCCTGATTAGTCAATACTTTTTTTGTATTGGCCTGCTCCATAATTACCTTTTGAAGTGATTGGGCAGCTTTTAGAACATTTTCATCTTCAGATACCACTATGATTTCACTTACTGGCCATCTGAGTTTGTATCTAGCCACATCCCTTCCACGAGCCCCTGCCTCAATGATATGCCTTACTACATCCATTTGGGACTCTAATTTCTCATCAATAAGTTCCTCTGAATAATTCCAGTCCAGCATATGCACACTTTCTTTGGATTGAGGGTTCACCTCTTTAATGAGATTATGATACATTTCTTCACTTATGTGGGGAGCTATAGGCGCCATCATGGTAATAAGCATTTTCAGTACAGTGTAGAGCGTATGATAAGCCCCTAATTTATCAGGATCATCTTTTTCTACCCAGGTACGTCCCCGTATTAGTCTTACATACCAGCGACTTAAATCCTCCAGAATGAAATGATTGAGGCTCCGGGTGGCCTTATGGAAGAAAAGGTTATTAAGGGATTCTGTAACTTCCCGGGCCACTGAATTAATTCGGGAGAGAATCCAGCGGTCTTCATCCCTTAATTGAATGTTTTCGGGAGTGCATTGAAGTGGGTTAAAATTATCCAGGGCCATATAGGTGGTGGAAAATACATATACATTCCACCAGATATTGAACATTTTACTTACATTCTTAAGCTCATCCCAGACGAATTTAAGGTCGTCCCATGGTTTATTTGCCCATAAAAGATAAAAACGGAGGATATCTGCACCGTAATTTTCTATAACCTCTTCTGGCTCCACCACATTACCCAGGGATTTACTCATCTTCCTACCTTCTTCATCCAGGGTAAACCCATGCATGAGTACCTTCTGATAAGGTGTTTTATCCAGGGCAATTACCCCGGTACCCAGTTGAGAATAGAACCATCCCCTGGTCTGGTCATGACCTTCAGTAATAAAGTCATAGGGGAACCATTTTTCAAATAAATCCTTTTTTTGAGGA
Source organism: Methanobacterium alkalithermotolerans (assembly GCF_018141185.1). Lineage (NCBI taxonomy): Archaea > Methanobacteriati > Methanobacteriota > Methanobacteria > Methanobacteriales > Methanobacteriaceae > Methanobacterium > Methanobacterium alkalithermotolerans. The sequence goes on from NZ_CP058560.1 coordinate 1,226,183, forward strand.
TAATGGAGTGATGCCCATCCTGCCACCCCGGAATCTATCCACACATCCAGTACATCAGGGGTACGTTTCATTATTCCTCCACAGGCGCAGGGCAGGGTAATATCGTCCACATGGGGCCGGTGAATAAAGTCTCCCTGTAGATTGTTTTCATTGGCTTTTTCTTTAAGTTCGCTTACCGAACCCAGTACCGTTATTTCATCACAGTCCTCACAGGACCAGATAGGGATGGGTATTCCCCAGTACCTTTGTCGGGATATGGTCCAGTCCCGGGCATTCTCAATCCAGTTACGGAACCTGCTTTCTCCCGCCCAGGAAGGAACCCATTCCACTTTATCCAGTTCACTGAGCATCTGATCCTTGATTTCGGTTATCTTTAAAAACCATTGCTGGGTAGCCAGGTAAATAATGGGAGTTTTACATCTCCAGCAAAACCCATAACGGTGATTAATAGTGCCTTCTTTAAACAAAAATCCATGCGCATCCAGATCAGCAATTATAAAAGGATCCGCATCTTTAACAAATTGTCCCGCATATTTTCCTGCTTCTTCTTTAAATAATCCCGCATCATCCACCGGGCAGAATATAGGTAGCCCATACTCTTTCCCGATTTCAAAATCCTCTGGCCCGTGCCCAGGAGCAGTATGTACACAACCTGTACCTTCAGTAAGAGTTACGTGTTCTCCTGGAAGAATCAAATGAGTAAATTCCTTTTGTTTGGCTATTTCCTTATTTAAAGGATGTAAATATTTTTTTCCTTCCAGGTATGATCCTTTTACTATCTTCAGGATTTCATAGTCTTCTTCCCCAAAGAGAGAATCCACCAGTGCTTCGGCCATTACATATACTTCGTCCTTTATTTTCACATAGGCATAATCAAATTCAGGATGCACACATACCGCCATATTAGCAGGAAGAGTCCAGGGAGTGGTGGTCCATATCATGACAAATTCTTTGCCATTTTCAGCAATTTCAGGATTTTTAAAAGGAAATTTAACGTAAATAGAAGGATCATCCTTATTTTCATAGTCAATTTCCGCCAGGGCCAGGGCTGTTTCGCAGCGAGGGCACCAGGTTATAACCCGCAGATCATTTACCAGCAAATCTTTTTTATGGGCCTGTTTAAGGGTCCACCAGCAGGATTCCATATACTGGGGATCAAAAGTTACATAGGGATCATCCCAATCCATCCATATTCCAATTTTTTGGAATTGTTCTGTCATCATAGCCTTATTTTCAATAGCAAATTCCCTGCATTTGCTGATGAAGTTTTCAATCCCTATTTTAGTTTCAATTTCTTTCTTGCTTTTAAGGCCCAGCAGCCCTTCCACCTTGTGTTCTATGGGAAGGCCGTGGGCATCCCAGCCGGCCTGGCGCCTGATATTGAAACCATTCATGCTTTTAAAACGAAGATGGGTGTCCTTAATAATTTTATTCCAGGCTGTTCCCAGGTGTATTCGTCCACTGCAATATGGAGGGCCATCTAAAAATGAATAAGTGGGCTGGTCTTCTCTTAATAGTTTGGTTTTATTATAAATTTGATTTTCAATCCAGAAGTTCTGGATTTTATCCTCTATGATTTGAGGTTGATATGATTTTTCTGCCTCCTGGATGGGCATATAAACTCTCCTAATGATTGATGAAATAATTATCAGATTACTAATAGTGTATGGTGGTGATGATATAAAACAATTTTACCATTAGGGGAAATAATTTTCAGTTATCCCCTTCAAGTAATTAATTAAAAATATTTATTCTGCTGCATCAGCTGATATGTATAAAAAAGATAAGGGATGGAATACCCACAGTATTCTCATTTAGGAAAACCCGGCTTGATTATTAACAGAAGACCTTATTAAAATAAAGTTAGTAAGATCAACTTATAATTTTAAGTGAGTTTATTATTAAAAGGTTCGGAGCTTTCCTTTTACCAGCATTTCAGTGATGCTGGATGTATCTTCTAACCAGTTATCCATCACACTTTCCACTTTTTTCTGTACATCTTCCATACTGTAACCCGGTTGTAGAATTATCTGGGAATTAGCAGCCTTGGGCTGGTCAATAGGTTTACCTATCTGAGATAAAATCATTATATGGGCCTGTTGAACCCCTTCCACCGCTTCTACAACATCTGCCGCCATCTGAGTGGACAGGAGGTTATAGATTTTACCCACGTGATTTATGGGGTTTTTACCAGATGTAGCTTCCATAGACATGGGTCGGTTTGGTGTAATAAGGCCGTTAGCCCGGTTACCCCTCCCAACTGATCCATCATCTCCCATTTCAGCAGAAGTACCGGTGACGGTAATGTAAACAGAAGGTGTTCCATCTTCTTCACAACGGTCAGCAGTATTTACAAACACTTCTAAATCCCTTGAAGTAAACTGGCTGGCAAGCTGATAAACCTCTTCTTTAACTACAGCTACCATTTCCAGGTAAGCATCCAGATCAGCCACATATTTATCCACCATGGCCACAGCCACAGTAAGAATAATTTTATCTCCTTCCCTAAGACCCATGACTTTAATATCTTCCCCTACAGCAGGATATTTCTTTTTAAACTGAGGAGAATTTAAAAGGTATTCTGCTTCCATTACAATGGTTTCTGTTTCAGAAAAAGGAGCAAATCCCACACCAAAAGAGGTATCATTGGAAAGAGGAGCTTTTCCTTTTCGGGCAAATACGTCTCTTAAATCTCCTGACCCGTGTCCAATTTTACATTCCACTACAGCACAGCTTTCCACATCCAGATTAATAATATTCTCTTTGAGGTAGTCTTTTGCTGCGGTGATGGCTATTCTATCCAGGCCTATTTTTTCGCCATCTATTTCAGATATTCCCCTCCCGGTTAAAAGGATATCCATAGGTTTGATTACTTCCCCCCCACCAAATACCGGGTTAGATTCACCGGCAGTAATCTGAACTTCATCAGTATTATGGTGCATTATGGTTCCAAATCTCTCCAGGTACGCATTGCAAAGAGCCCTGCTTACGGATTCTGCAATTCCATCACTTATACTATCTGGATGGCCTATACCTTTTCGCTCCACTATTTCTATGTCCTGCTCCTCAATGGGAGTTTGATTAAGTTTTTCTACAATAATATTCCTCATAAAGATAACCTCCCAATTAATAAATAACTGTGGATAAATGTTAACTATCCGGCCTAGCTCCCTTCATAAATAGTAGGTAGTAGAATAACTGTTAACTTAAATTACAGTCAAATTGATAATTGGTATTATAGTAGATAGTGCTTGGAACTGATAATATAAATAAATTTCTTATGAATATAATAATATTAAAATGAATATCTTAAATAGGCCACCCACCTAACCAATCGCCATGTAATTCTATTTAAGGACAAATAATTAATTTTAAGGTGTTTAAATGTCTTCAAAGATGAATTTGATTAACCATACCCAGAAAAAGATAATTGGTCCAGTTGAATTTGCAGACAGTTTTTTTTCTCGTTTTCGAGGTCTGATGTTAAAAACAAAAATAGAATCCGGTTTGGTGCTTAAAATTCCTGCCGGAAGAGGTAAAAGAGGTTCTGCCATACACATGTTTTTTATGCGTATGCCTCTGGATGTTATTTTCGCAGATAAAAATAAAGAAGTGGTGGATATGGTCTCATTAGAACCATGGAAAACTTATACCCCTAAAGCTCCGGCTAGATATGTTATTGAACTGGAAAAAGGTATTCTGGAAAAAACTAAAGTGTCTCTGGGAGACCGCCTTGAATTTAAAAAAATAGTTATTAACTAGCCCCCTAGAGGATTACTCCTTATATGGATAGGGCTTAAAATAAATTTATACTCGCTTTCTTATTTCATTGAGGGCCATATTAGCTGCTTTTTGCACCACTTTATTTTCATCTTCGGTAGCCCTTTCCAGAGGTTTTATCGCCCTTTTATCCCCCAAAATGGATAAAGCCAGAGCAGAACCATATCTTACTCCTGATTTTTCATCACCCAGTAATTTAATCAGGGGATCTATTGCCTCCTTACTATCAAAGGTAGCCAGTGCCAATGCAGCTGCTTCCCTTACATGATAGTCCTCATCTTCCAGGGCTTTTATCAGGTATTCAACTGCTCTTGGATCCCCAACCTCAGCTAAAAGTTCAGCAGCGTCTTCTCTTACCACCCAATCTTCATTTTCCAGTTTTTTAATAAGAAAATCTATCCGTTTTGTTTGTTCTGCCATTAATACCACCTTTACTATAATTCTGTAGGATGATGATAATAATTATTGGTATTTTTTACAGGAAAAATATGATAAATTAGGTTTACATTTATTCTAAACCCTGTAAAAAATAAGTATATGGTTTAAAAAGACACGCCCACAGATTATAAATTATCCTGTATATGGGAAGGGTATCTTAAAATGGAAACGCCCTCTAAATGAGTTAATTTATGGGTATTTTCAACATCAAGCTGTCTCATATAGATGGTAATAATTTTACCCCCAGATACTGCCCCAAATGGGCAGGCAATTTGACAGGCTCCGCAGCCAGAACATTTCAAAAGATCAATCTCTAATCCAGGAATTATGGCGTCTTTAGGGCAGGCTGCGGCGGATTTACATGTTTGGCAATCTTCACATTTATCACGTTCCAGTTTAGAAGGCAGCACTGTTTCCACATCTCCTGCTTCTAAATCTACAGGTACGATCAGGGTTTTAATTTTCCCTTTTCCAGCCTGGGCCACCGCATTGGTAACCAGGGTATCTGCTATACCATGCACTATTTTGGCAATGGTATTGGAAGTGGTGGGGGATACTATGAAAAGATCATAGCGACCCATGGATAATCGACCGGTAATGGGAAAACTAAATTCTTGATCTTTTTCCCGGGCTAATTCCCGGTAATATCCCCCGGTAACATTTTTAACCCGATCATAAAGACCATACATTTTTAATACTTCTTCCCCAGCTTTAGATAACAGTACGGTAACTTCATGGTTTAAGGCCAGTTTTTCCAGTTCTTCCACACTCTCCAGAAGCAGATGCCCTGCCCCGGTAAATGCCCAACCCACACGCATATTAATTCCTCAAGATGATGGAAAAAATTTATTATAACTCCACGTATTTATAGGCCTCATCAAGGGTGAAAGCGTAGTGAACCTGAGTATACTGGCTCATAAAATGAGAAATATCTTCTCTAAGGTCCAGTCCGTCTACTGCTACTTTTTTGATGTACTGGGCAACTTCACTCATATGAGACTCTTTGAGGCCCCTGCGGGTAATTTCCTGAGTACCCACCCTGATACCAGAAGGATCATCGGAACGATTTACATCATCCCAGGGAAGTAAATTTTTATTTAGAATAATGTTGTTAGATTCCAGAATTTTAGATAGTTCTGATGCCCTTCCCACATCAGAAACATCCATTACTACTTGATGAGATTGGGTGAATCCGGAATCTTCACACAACACATTGAATCCCAGTTCATGAAGACTCTGGGCCAGTGCCTGAGCATTTTTAACTATCTGACGAGAATAAGCTTCACCAAATTCCAGCATTTCCGCAGTGGCAATTCCCAGCCCGGCCATGTGGTGGAGGTGGTGGTTACTTACCACTCCAGGGAATACTGCTTCGTCGATTTTTTCACTTATTTCATCCTTGCAGAGGATTATACCTCCCTGTGGTCCTGGAAATGTCTTATGGGTACTTCCCACCAGCAAATCCGCCCCTTCTTTAAGAGGGTCCTGGAAGTGCTTGCCTGCTATTAGTCCCAATACATGGGCCCCGTCATACATTACTTTCGCCCCTACTTCATCTGCAGCTTCACGAGCCTCTTCTACAGGATGAGGGAATAAAAATAGGCTACCGCCTAAAAGAACAATTTTTGGCTTAATTTCCAGGATCATCTTCTTCATGGCTTCAGCATCGATATTCATTTTATCAAAATCAAAAGGATGAGTATAAACCTTTAATCCCCTAATACCTGCAGCACTAACATTGGCATGAGAAATATGACCTCCATAAGGTACTTCCATGGCCATTATAGAATCTCCAGGTTTAGTAAATGCAAAAAAAGATGCCAAATTAGCTACAACGCCAGAAGTAGGCTGTACATTGGCATGCTCTGCATTAAAAAGTTTTTTGGATAAGTGTACCGTCAAATCCTCGATACCATCTATACACTCACAGCCCTCATATAGTCGGCACCCTGATACGCCTTCAGCGTATCTATGGGATAGGTCCGATATACTGGCCTCTTTTACCAGCGAGCTGGTAATGTTTTCACTGGCAATGAGGTTAATACTATTTTCCATCCACTGATTGTGCTCTTTCATGAGATTTTTAATTTCCTGAGCATAAATTTGATTTTCAGACATTTGTATCAGATCCATATAAATTATCAAGTGCTTCTCCATAGATGATATGAATAAGGGAATATAAATATTCAGTATAAAAAATTTAATTTTTTCTAAAAAAAAATAAATCAAAAGTCCTTAAAAAATGCCCTAAATTAGTTTTAAAACCCTTGAGAATGTTGAAATATAATAAAAAATATTGTTTTAGTTAATTTAAAAAAAATAATAAAAAATAAGGGAGATTATTAATCTCACACTTATTTTGCGTCTTCATTCATGGCTGCTTCAATTTGGGCCATGATTTGATCGGTTTTGAAGTGTTGCTGGTCCATAGCTCCAGATGGGCAGGCACCTACACAGGTTCCGCATCCTTTACATAGAGCCACATTAATGGCAGCCTGTTCATCTTCAATTTGTAGTGCACCATAGGGGCATAGCTCAATACAGACTTCACATCCACCACATACATCCAGATCGTTAGTAGCCACAATAGGTTCAATGGAAACTTCTCCTTTGACCATAGGGATAGCTGCTCGAGCAGCTGCACCAGATGCTTGTGCTACAGCGTCAGGAATATCTTTAGGACCTTGTGATACACCAGCGAGGTATACACCATCAGTTAAGGTATCTACTGGTCTTAGTTTAGGGTGAGCTTCCATCAGGAATCCATCTGCAGATTTAGATAGACCAATGGTCTGCCTTAGTTCTTCAGCTCCTTCAGGAGGTATTAAACCTACACCTAAAACCACCATATCATACGCATATTCTGTTGTTTTTCCAATTAAAGTATCTTCTCCCCTTACAGTTAAGGTAAGATCAGGGTTTTCTAGTACTTCAGCTGGTCGTCCACGGATAAACTTGATTCCATATTTTTCCTGGGATCGTTTGTAGAACTCTTCGAATCCTTTACCAAATGCTCGAATATCCATGTAGTAAAGAGCTACATCAGTATCTGGCATTTTATCTTTGATTAGCTGAGCATTTTTCATAGCATACATACAGCACACACGGGAACAGTATGGTTTACCCACCTGCTCATCCCGGGATCCTACACAGTGGATGAAAGCTACGCTTTTTGGTTTCTCACCATCAGAAGGCTTAACTACTTTACCTTCAGTTGGCCCGGATGCATTAATCTGCCTTTCCAGTTCCATACCAGTAATCACATTGGTGTGGCTTCCGTAACCGTATTCCAGTTTTTCAGTAGGGTCGTAAGGGTCGTAACCAGTAGCCACAATAATGGTACCTATATCCATTTCAATTTCTTCTGGTTCCTGGTCGTGCTTAACTGCTCCCCGTTCACAAATCTGGTCACAGAGTTTACATTCGATACAGTAATCTTTATCAATGGTAGCACACAGTGGTACTGCTTGAGGGAATGGTATGTAAGCTGCTTTAACCATACCAATACCTTCATCGAAGTAATTTGGCATTTCAATTGGGCATACTTCCACACATGATCCGCAACCCACACATAGTTCTTCGTCTATGAATCGTGGTTTTTTCTCTACTTTGACTTTGAAGTTACCAATGTAACCATCCACTTGTTTTACTTCAGCATATGTTATAAGCTCGATGTTTTCGTGCTTTCCTACATCCACCATCTTAGGAGCAAGGATACACATGGAACAATCCAGGGTAGGGAATGTTTTATCCAGTTGTCCCATTCTTCCACCAATGGTAGGTTGTTTTTCTATCATGTAGGTTTTGAATCCCATATCTGCTAAATCAAGTGCAGCTTGAATACCTGCTACTCCTCCTCCAATAACCATCGCTTTATCAGTTACACTTACTGTGGATGATTCTAGAGCTTCCAGTAATCTTGCCTTAGCTACTGCCATTCGAACTAAATCTTTAGCCTTTTCAGTAGCAGCTTCTGGTTCATTCATATGTACCCAGGAATCGTGTTCCCGGATGTTAGCAAATTCAAAGAGATAAGGGTTCAGTCCAGCTTCTTCCACACATCTTCGGAAAGTTGGTTCGTGGAGACGAGGGGAACAAGCAGCAACAACAATTCGGTTTAATCCCTTTTCTTTAATGTCTTTTTGAATTTCCATTTGTCCTGGGTCAGAACAGTAGTATTTGTATTCATTAGCCAGAACCACATTTGGTAGAGACTTAGCATATTCTTCAACTGCGGCAATATCTACAACACCACCGATGTTTATACCACAGTGACACACGTAAACTCCAATTTTTGGTTCTTCCATGGTTTCTTCTTTCTTTTCTTCTGCCATTAGATCACCTTGTACAAGTTGATAAAATCTAATTTAAACTAATAGTTTAGATGATTAAGGTGTATCACTCGCACATATAAACATTTCTATCAAAAATTTTGAGTAAAGTATTTATATGATAATATTAAATCCCGGTTTAAGCGTTTCTAGATAGTATATAATTAGTTTTGTATCCCTATATGGAATTTTGAATAGATATAAATCCATTGATTATAAAATATAGTATATCCTCTAAAAAAAGTTTTGATTGTTCCCTTTTTTATCAGATTTTTATCAACATATTCAATTAGATTACTAATGATTAAATAAAATAAATAATAGATATTTTTTTATGATAGCCGCTGGTGGATATAGTGAACTTAAAGATTCAGTTGATGCCGGAGAGCAGGCCATTACTAATGCGTTGACTGGAATGAATAAGGATCCAGACCTGGTTTTTTTGTTTACAACTGATTCTTATAATCAGAAAAAAGTATTTAATGCAGTTAAATCTCGAATTGGAAATTCTAAGTTGGTGGGCTTTTGTGGTGGGGGAATTATTACTCCTAAGGGTGTCCTCAATCAGGGTGTAGGTGTGCTCTGCTGCAGTGGGGATAAAATGGAAGTAAAAACATCACTGCAAAAAAATGTGGAAGAAAACTCCTTTCAGGTAGGAAAATCTGCAGGTCAGGAACTTTTATCCAGTGGAATAAAAAAGGGAACTATTTTTATATTTCCAGAAGGATTTGCATCCCATTTATCCCATTTAATTCAGGGCATGTATCACTCCCTGGGGCCGGAATATAAATATGCCGGTGGCGGAGCAGGAGATAACCTTAAGTTTTTCAAAACTTTTCAATTTACAGAAAAAGGAGTAGAAAGTGGTGCTCTGGCATCAGCACTGGTAGGAGGTATTGATTTAGAAATTTACCTGGGGCATGGATGGAAACCAAAAAAAGATCCCATGGTAATTACTGAATCTGAGGGTAAAAAGGTTATTCAAATAAATGGTATTAGTGCCTTTGATTCCTACTCCCGGCAGCTGGGTTCAATAGATAAGGATAATTTTTCACAGTATGGTATGAAATATCCGCTGGGCTTCCCGGATTTATCTGGAAATTACCTCATACGGGACCCCATAAATCTAAATCCGGATAATAGCATTGAGTTTGTAAGTGAGATTCCAAAAAATGCAGTGGGTAATGTAATGGAAGGAGAAATTGGGGATTTAATTAAAACTGCAGGAGAAATAGCTGATCAGGCTAAGTCTAAAATTGAAAAACCAAAATTTATACTGTTATTTGACTGCATATCCCGATACCTGTTAATGCAGGATAAATTTCAGGACGAGGTGGAGCTGGTACATCAAAAAATTGGAAGGGAAGTTCCTCTTATTGGTGCCCTTACCTTTGGGGAAGTAGGATGCTATAGTGATGTGCCCCTCTTGCACAACAAAACCATGGTAATGGTGCTGGGATAAAAATAATGAGGAATATTATATGGTAAAATCTGACTCTGAACTAATGATTGCTGAATTATCAGCCCTTTATGAAATTTCATCTCTGCTATTTTTAGATTCAGAAGAAGATATTTTAAGGGAATCCTTAGAAAAAGCAGTTCGGCTATTTGGAGTGAGATATTATCTTTTATTTTATGTTAAAGAGGGCGATATAGAAGTTATAAGTAGCTGGGGGTTTAGAAATCCTGAAAATTTTAATCTGAAAAAATTAAAACCCAATCAATTTTATCATTCCTTTAATCAGGTGACTAACTTAAAGATATTTATGGAACAATCTTCACCAATTGACCAGCGCCAGCTACGTATATATAATCTATTTATTAATAGTCTGGAAAATTCTCTTATAAAGGCCCGTAATATTCTAATGAGGGAAAAAGCAGAAAGAGCGCTGAGAGAATCAGAAATAATGTACCGGACTATATTTGAAAATACAGGTACAGGTACTCTAATTTTAGAAGAAGATGGTACCATATTGCTTGTAAATAGTGAATTCGAACGTCTTTCAGGTTATGTAAAAGAAGAAGTTCAAAAAAAGAAAAACTGGAAAGAATTCTTATCACCAGAAGAAAAGGAAAAAATAATGGATTATCATAAATTACGCAGAAATGATCCTTCTGCAGTTCCCCAAAATTATGAATTTCAGTTCCAGGATAAAAATAAGAATCTAAGGGACTTTTATATAAATGTAGCACTCATACCCGGTACCTCTAAAAGTCTGGTTTCCCTGCTTGATATAAGTCCCCTTAAAAAAACTGAGAGGGAGTTGAAAATATCCTTAAAGGAAAAGAAGATGCTTTTAAAGGAAATCCATCACAGGGTAAAAAATAATCTAATGGTTATATCCAGCCTGCTGAATATACAGTCCAGGAAAATTAATGATGCAGAAACCAGGGATATTTTTAAAGAAAGTCAGAATCGAGCCAAGGCCATGGCCCTGATTCATGAAAGATTATATCGCTCCAGCGACCTTAAAAAGATAAATTTTGGAGAATATGTACGTTCCCTATCCACAGATATATTCCATACCTACATGTCCCATGATAATCGGCTGGATTTGAAGTTGCAAGTGGAGGATATTATGCTGGATATTGACACCATTGTTCCTCTGGGGTTGATTTTAAATGAATTAGTATCCAATTGCCTCAAACATGCCTTCCCCTCAGGTAAAGAAGGTGAAATAAAAGTTGATTTCCATAAAAAAGGAGATCAATTTGTTTTAAAGGTCATTGATGATGGTATTGGCTTCCCCAATGACCTTGACTATAAAAATACCTCTTCACTGGGCCTGCAATTAATATATAGTTTGGCTGACCAAATTGATGCTACCATAATTTTTCATAGAGGACCTGGAACTGAATTTGATATATTATTTAGGGAAATGGCCATCGAAAAGGAGTAATATTCTTTCAATTGGATTTCATTCCTATTTTTAAATCAAAGCCATGATTATAGGCAGAGTTACTAAACTCAAAATGGTGGTGAAAAATACGCATGATGCAGTTAATTTTAGATCGAGTTCATAATTTATGGCCAAAACCATGGATAGCATGGCAGAAGGCATAGCCGCCTGAATTATAGTCACAGTTCTTTCTAAGCCACTCATTCCTATCATATATACAATTAAAAAGGCTATAGCAGGAGATATTATTAATCGGATGATACTGGTTATGGTTGCCGCTTCAATATTTTCTTTTATACCCTTCAATTCTAAAGATAGTCCCAGGGATATCATAATTAAAGGTATGGCTGCCCCTGCCAGATAACCAAGCACATCATCCACCAGGAACCCCAGTGGAATTGTCCAGTAGTTGGCTGCTGTTCCCAGAATGATGCCCCATAACGGAGGGAATATTATGGCTCTTTTAAGTATATCCTGGTACCTGCCTCCGAAAATAAAAAGCAAAATGATCCCAAATCCAATGAAAACCAGTATAGATCCCATGTCGTAGAATATTGCCCTTACCAGTCCATCTGTTCCAAAAACGCCAAGGGCAATTGGATAACCTAAAAAGCCGGAATTTAGCATTGCTGCCGGTATGATGATGCTCCATCTTGTTTTTTGAGGTAAATTTTTGCTACGGGTCCATATATAGGCAAGAGTCCCGGTAATGGCAGCTACCATGATACATACAAGAGGTATAGGTACTAGTATAGGAATTATGGATAAATCAGCACCGTACATTGCCAGGAAAATCATGGACGGTATGGCTAAATTGACCACTATCTTATTAAGGGACTGGGCATCCTTTGCCTCTAGAACTCCCCAACGGCGTATGAGGTATCCCAGGATTACCATTACAATTATAGATAGTACAGTTTCTACTGATTTTAAATCCATTATGGTTCCCTCAGATAAGATTGAAAATCCAGCCCCCTGATCTTTTATCCCCCCAAAAATAGTCACAGGAGTCTAAATAGATGGTGAGCTAATTTAATTCCTGGTTAAAAATAGTTTTTAGCCCACTAAAAATTTTTGGGTGGGCATCAAGATATGGTAAAAATAAAAAAATAGTTGATTGCTGAGTATCAGTCAACAATACCCTCGGTGGTAATCTTAAATACGCTTTCACCCTCTGGAAGATGGGGACTATCCACCAATCGAGCAATTCTTTTACCTGCCAATCCTTTTTTGAGCCATATCCTGTAAGTAGCCGCGTGGCCCAAAACGTGGCCGCCAATCGCCTTGGTAGGGCTTCCAAAGAAAGCATCAGGACGGGCCTGTACCTGGTTAGTTACAAAAACAGCGGTGTTATAGGTATTGGCAATATTCTGTAAAGTGTGCAGGTGCTGATTTAATTTTTGCTGGCGATTAGCCAGTGATTCCCGTCCCACATATTCTGCCCGGAAATGGGCAGTTAGAGAATCAACTATTAATAAGCGAATATTAACTCCACTTTGAATCAATTCATTTACTTTTTCCGCCATTAATATCTGATGGTTAGAGTTAAAAGCCCGTGCGATGTGTATTTTTTTTAAAACCTCTTCTATGTCCAGTTCAAATCCATTGGCAATTTGTTCTATTCTTTCTGGACGGAAGGTATTTTCAGTATCAATGAAGACACATTCTGCATCAAGCCCTCCCTTTTCGGGAGGTAACTGAATAGTTACTGCCAGTTCATGAGATATCTGACTTTTTCCTGATCCAAATTCTCCAAATACTTCAGTTATGGCCTGAGTTTCAATCCCTCCTCCAATCAGTTCATTGAAAGCTTCGCTACCCACAGTAATACGGCCCACATCTTTACGTCTTTCCATAACATCCAGTGCCGTTTCGAAATCAATTTGTTCTGCTTTTCGAGCAGCTTCAATTACTTTATCAGCTACTCCCTCGCCAATTTCAGCCTTAACAGCTAATTCTTTCCCAGTAGCTGTGGCCAACCTCATCATATCTCCAAATCCAGCATCACGAAGTTTTTGAGCAGTTTTTTCGCCTACATTCGGTAAATCTTCAAGTTCCACCATTTTAATCTCCCCTGATCATTTGATAACCCATTGAAAGTTATAATTCTATTTTAACAATTTTTTTAGGGTTTAGCCTTACTTCTTCATTGTATTCATCGAAATTAGCATCTCCGATGATTGTTATATTCCTACCATTTAAATCTTCGACTTTTTCCTCTAAAGCACCTTCATCAGCACTTTTAGCAATTACATCTGCCACTTCCTGAGTACTCATTTCCAGGAGTTTTTCGGCCTGTTTTCCAAAGAAAGTAACTCTTATATCTCCAGTATCATCCTCAATTCGAGCGGGTACCATAAGGAGGTAGCGAGGTTCATCTGTTTCTTCACCACAAAAATCACATATGTACTCCTCTTCAGAAGATTCCAGGCGATTATTACAGTTAGGGCACCGGTAGGATAAAATTCTTCCACCAAAGGCTTCAGTAAGTTCTCCTGATATTTTTACATTACGGTCTTCCTCTTCCAGATTTTCAATGGATTTAGGAGTATAAATCATGTCCTCTAATTCTTGGAAGGTGGGTAATGATTCAAGATCTTTATCTTTGGCTCTGTTGATTTGAGTGTTTCTACCTATAGAGAGTTCCAGATGATCATTACGGAATTTAACCTGAGGGTTTTGAATAATAATGGCATCCCCTATATTTAATGGAATTTCAGCCTTATCATCCCATAATGAAGCCCTTATGGATCCAGTATCATCTCCTACTTCCATAGAACGAACTATTCCCGGGCTTCCATCATCTCTCTGGAATTCATTAGGATCATAAAGGTCAATTACACGTGCCACTAGCTTTAAGTTTCGGTCATCTTCCTCCAGGTCGTCTATTTTCTTGCTGGTGTAGATGATGTCTTCCAATTCTTCAAAGGAAGGTAGATCCTTTAAGTCATCTTTTTGAGGTTCCAGTAACCTTGAAGTTTTACCAATACTTAAGTCCACACTGTATAGGCCTAATTTAGTTCTAGCATTTTCAATACGAATTGCTTCACCTATTTTAAGACCAGTGTGGGCTTTATCATCCCAGAGGGATATTTTAACCACTCCCGTCTCATCAGCAATATCTGCTGAACGAACCAGACCTGTACTTCCATCTTCTCTCTGGAATTCTCTAGGTTCGTTTATACTCACTATACGCCCCACAATATCTATCTCTTCTCCTTCATCCTGTATGTCAACAATATTACCTATTTTAACAGGTTCCAAATGTTTTTTATATTCATTGAGTAATTCCACCAGTTTTTTATCAGATTCCGGGTTTATGACTATTCTACTATTCCAGTTGGTGTTGATGCGGTATCCTTCTGCTGCATATTCATCAAATTCCACATTTCCACCCATAATTTTCAGAATATCGCCTTTATTTATATTCAAAGAAGTGTCGTCATTCCATAGAGTAACTCTTATTTTTCCAGTATCATCGGCAATTTCAATAGATTTTACTGATCCGGCCGATCCATCTGATCTTTCAAAGGTAATGGGGTCCTGTACCTTGGTTACCAATCCAATTACACTTATATCCTTTTTTTCGTGAGCGTCCCCTATCTTAAACATTTTTTCTTCAATTTCAGGGACATCATAGTCCCCTTTTATAATTCTACCTACCCATGAATGAGTAAGAGATATTTCACCTTCTCTACTTCGGCTTTGTGCCCCTAAAATTTTAACCGGGTCATTTTCCTGTAGATCCAGGTCTTTTATCAGATCTGTGTCCCGGTTCCAGAGAGTATATGTAATTTGTCCTGTTTCATCCTGAAGTTCAAGAGAAGCCACTTTACCCTCATTTCCATCCCTATCAAAGGTCCTGATTCTGGAAATGCGCACTATTCGGGCTATAATATTTACTTCCTGGTCCTCCTCAATAGAGTTGATGGGAGTTATTTCTTCATGATAAACCGGTAAATTAGCATCCTCATCAAGCACGTCAATGGTTGATCGGGGTTGCAGATGAATTTCTTTTCTTCCCCGATATCCCTCTTTTACACTTACCCCGTGGATGTGGATTACATCCCCTTCTTTAATTTTTTTTAGTAATTTGATGTTTTCTGTCCAGAAAACTACCCTGACATCTTCTGTTTCATCAGCAACTACAAGATTAGCTACTTTACCCTCTTTTCCTTTGCGGGTAGTGAATTTTTTAGGATTTGAAATCTGCATTACCCTTCCCTTGAGTGTCAGTTTGTCGGCACCCTCTTCCATTTTGGATATTTTATCCATTTTATGATCTTTTTTATCTGCAAGGGGTTCATTTTTTTCTTTAGTGAATTCAGCCACTATCATGCGGGCCATATCAATATCATTCATGAAGCTTACATCTTCATATTCTTTTTTCATTCCTTCCATGCGCTTAAGGAATTCCTCCTGGGAGATTTTATCCTTTATTTTAAGGTATTCCTGCTTTATTTCCTTATTCATTTGTAGTCCCTCACTATAATGATATGACTCACCTATGTTATTTATAAACTTGGTGAGCTTTTGACAAGTAATAAACCATGCCTGCTACCACTTGTAATTTAAACTAAGTATTACTAAGTATATAAATATTATTATTAGAATGGAGTTTATGATAATTGTAGGAAGTGACAATATAATCTGAAATCCTGCCCCTTAGATGATTGCAGTAACCTTTGAAATCCTTAAATCATGCCCTCTGAATAACTTATTTATAACATGAACATAGTTATAAATATAAATAAAGAACTTTTTTAAAATAATATATTTAGTACATTTTATATGGATTTTGAAGTTTAAATCCTAAAATAATGATTTGCAGGTTTCAGATAGGGATTATAAATTCCAATCAAATAGTAAAGACTAAAAATACTTCCCCAGCAGATAATTGATAGTCCTTAGTATTTCCATTGGCCGATTTTTATGATTTAAATGGAATATGAGTTTGAAAATAAAAAAATTATGATATTTAGGGTATAAAGGAGGATTATGCATGACCATGACCATGGCAGAAAAAATACTGGCTAAATCCGCCGGTAAAAAAGAAACTGAAGCAGGAGAAATTGTAATGGCAAATATTGACGTTGCAATGACTCACGATTTAACCGGACCTCTTTCAGTAGAGTCATTTGAAAAAATTGGAACCCCCCAGGTATGGGATCCTGAAAAAATAGTGGTCATTTTCGATCACCAGGTCCCTGCTGATTCCATTGATGCCGCTAATAATCACCTCATCATGAGAGAATTTGTAAAAAGTCAGAATATAAATAATTTTTACGATGTAAATGAAGGAGTTTGCCACCAGATATTACCTGAAAAAGGACATATAGTACCAGGAGAATTGGTAGTAGGAACAGACTCCCATACCTGTACCCACGGTGCTTTGGGCGCATTTTCAACCGGAATTGGATCTACGGATATGGCCATGGTATTTTCCACCGGCCAATTATGGTTTAAGGTTCCTGAAACAATTCGATTTGAGATTGAAGGAAATCTAAAACCCCATGTGTATGCTAAAGATGTAGTACTGGACATCATAGGAAAGGTTGGAGCAGATGGAGCCACCTATAAATCATGTGAATTTGCAGGAGAAACCGTAAGCAACATGTCTGTATCGGACCGTATGGTAATGTGTAATATGGCCATTGAAATGGGAGGTAAAACCGGTCTGGTGGAACCTGACCAAAAAACACTCCAGTATGTTCAAAATCACTCCTCCAAATCTTATGAAATTATGAAAACAGATTTAGATGCCCCTTCCCTGGAGAAGATGTATATTGATGTGGACGAACTGGAACCTCAAATCGCCTGTCCCCACAATGTGGATAATGTTAAGGGAGTAAGTGACGTGCAGGGAATAGAAATTGATCAGGTTTTCCTGGGATCCTGTACCAATGGAAGGATAAGTGACCTTCGTGATGCTGCAAAAATATTGAAGGGTAAAAAAGTAAATAGTGGTGTAAGAATGCTGGTAATCCCTGCTTCCAGAGATATATACCGTAAAGCACTGGATGAAGGATTAATGAATATCTTCGTAGATGCAGGAGTCCTGGTATGTAACCCCTGTTGTGGACCATGCTTAGGAGGTCATATTGGACTGCTGGGTCCTGGTGAAGTAAGCTTATCCACCTCTAACCGGAATTTTAAAGGGCGTCAGGGAAGTGCAGATGCAGAAGTATACCTTTCATCTGCAGCAGTAGCTGCTGCTTCAGCAATAACAGGGAAAATAACTGATCCCCGGTAATTAGCTGTTTGAATAGGAGTATGTTAAAATAATAAAGGTGTTAATTATGAAAGGGAAAGTATGGAAGTTTGGAGATGACATTGATACAGACATCATAATTCCAGGGCGCTACCTGGTTATGAGAGACCCTGAAGAACTGGCTGAACATGTAATGGAAGGTTTAGATCCTGAATTTAATAAAAAAGTTAATAAGGGAGATGTTATATTAGGCGGTAAGAATTTTGGATGCGGTTCATCCCGGGAACACGCTCCGCTGGCTCTTATCGGGGCAGGGATATCCGCCGTCATTGCCGAATCATTTGCCCGGATTTTCTACCGGAACTCTATAAATGTGGGTTTACCCCTCCTGGAGGCTCCTGGAATATCAAAACATCTGGAAAATGGAGACGAAATAGAAATTGATATGGAAAAAGGTGTTATTCGAAAAATAAATTCTAAAGAAGAATATCCCTTCCAGAAGTTGCCAGAGTTTATGCTTGAAATTCTGGAAAAAGGTGGATTAATCCCCTATGTTAAGGAAAAGATGGACTAGTTTAGATTATTTGATTTAAAAGGTGAGTTTATATGTATAAAATATCAGTTATACCTGGAGATGGAATTGGAAAAGAAGTAATGGAGGCTACCCTCCATGTAATGGAAGCTTTAAATCTGGAATTTGATTATGTCTATGCTGACGCCGGAGATGAATATGAAGAAATTAGTGGCATAGCTTTACCTCCGGAAACCATCGATATCGTTAGAAATTCACAGGCATGTCTTTTTGGAGCTGCAGGAGAATCAGCAGCAGATGTAATTGTTAAGATGAGGCAAGAGCTGGATTTATATGTTAATTTAAGACCAGTGAAATCTTATCCCGGTACCAAAAGTGTTTTTGATGATCTGGACTTTGTTATTGTGAGGGAAAATACAGAAGGAATGTACATCGGATTAGAGGAGTATACTGAGGAGGGTGCTGTGGCCAAGAGGGTTATTACTCGTCGGGCTTCAGAGAGGATATCCCGGTTTGCCTTTGATTATGCTAAAAAAACCGGGCGAAAAAAAGTAACCGCGGTACACAAAGCCAATGTTCTTAAAAAAACAGACGGTGTATTCAAAGATAGTTTCTACAAAGTAGGAGAAGAATACCCTGATTTGGAAAAAGAAGACTTCTATGTGGATGCCACCGCCATGTACTTTTTAACCAAACCACAAATATTCGACGTACTGGTTACCACCAACCTCTTTGGAGACATACTCTCAGATGAGGGAGCCGGACTGGTAGGAGGACTGGGACTAATACCATCAGCCAACATAGGAGACAAACAAGGACTATTCGAACCAGTACACGGATCAGCACCACGCCACGCAGGTAAGGGAACTGCTAACCCGGCAGCCATGATGCTTTCTGCAGTTTTAATGCTTGATTATTTGGAAGAACATGATGAAGCACGTAAAATGGAAAAAGCTCTAATTGATGTGCTGGCTGAAGGAAAAGTGGTAACTGGTGATTTAGGTGGAACTGCTTCTACCATGGAAATGGCAGCTGAGGTGAGAAAAAAATTGGAGTCCCTCTCTTAATTTTTTAAAACCCTTTATTTTCTCTTTTTTAGCTTAACTTTAAAATCCATTGATATTCATTTTAATTTGTTTAAAAGCAGGATATTTATATTCCATGAACATTATTTAATTAATGAGTTAATTAAGTATGAAATAATAAATTGTAGGTAAAAAATATGGAAACTGCAGATGTACGTCAGGATATTCCCTTATTGGAAGATTTAATATATTTAGACGCAGCCAGTACCACGCCCACACCCATACCCGTAGTGGAGGCAATGTGTGATTACTTTTATAAATATAATGCTAATACTGGACGGGGAGCGTACTCCATGGCAGTTAAAGCCACCCAAAAAATGGCAGAGTCCCGGGGGAAAGTGGCGGGATTTATAAATGCTCTCCCGGAGGAAGTTGTTTTTACCAAGAATACCACCGAAGCCATAAATATTGTGGCCCAGGGGCTTTCATTTAAAAAAGGAGACTCTCTGGTAGTACCAAATATTGAACATCACTCCAATTTCCTTCCCTGGTTGAATCTTAAAAAAAAGGGAGTGGATGTAAGAGTAGTTAAAGCTGATGCAGATGGTATTCTGGATCCTTCGAAGATTGAAGATGCAGTGGACCATACTACCCGGCTTATAACCCTCACCCATGTTTCCAATGCTCTGGGATCACGGCAAGATGTGGAGGAGATAGGTAAAATTGCTGAAGAAAAAGGCAGCCTTTATATGGTGGATGCCGCCCAGTCAGTAGGCCATATAAAAATCGATGTAAAAAAAATGAAAGCAGATTTTGTAGCTTTTCCCGGGCATAAAGGAACTTTAGGTCCGGTAGGAACAGGATTTCTGTATTGCAACCCTGAAGAAGCTCTTAATCTTGAATCAACCATCCTGGGAGGAGGTACAGTAAGTGATGTATCTGAAAGTGGTTATGTGTTAGAAGAATTTCCAGCTCGTTTTGAAGCAGGTACTCCCAATATAGCTGGTTTTATTGGTTTAGGAGCATCTATAGATTATATTAAAAAGATAGGCCTGGAAAAAATTGAAAAGCATAGCAAAAGCAGTACCCGCTTACTCTATGATTCTCTGGTAGAATTGAAAAATGTGACCTGTTATGGTGACCCCCAAAACATTTATGGTATAGTATCCTTCAACATTAATAATATGAATCCACATGACGTGGCCAAAATACTGGATGAAGTTAAAGGAATCTGTGTGAGAAGTGGTTATCACTGTGCCATACCTGCAATAAAGCATGTTGGTGCTTATGAAAAAGGAGGAACTGTGCGTGCCTCACTGCATTATTACAATACCTTGGAAGAAATCCAGGTGCTAGCAGATACGGTGGAAGAAATAGCAAAAACGTTTGGAGATTAAAAATGGATAAAGTACAGATTATAGCACTTATTTTCATATTTTTAATGGTTGTAAGCAGTGTTGGAGCAGTTATTCTCTATTTATAATATCTGAAGTAGGGATTCTCTAATTAAAGGAGGGAAATTTATGGTTAAATTTAAATTAGGAGCAGTTGTAGCTGAATTTAATTATGATATAACTCATATGATGCTTGAACTGGCTAAAGAACATGCTAAATTTTTAGATTCGGAGATTACTAAAGTAATAACCGTTCCAGGAGTTTTTGATATGCCTCTGGCAATTAAAAAGCTTTTAAAGGAAGAAGACATTGATGCAGTAATAACTCTTGGGGCCGTTATTGAAGGTTCAACTGACCATGATCAGATAGTGGTGCAGCACGCTTCGCGTAAAATAGCAGATTTAGCCCTGGAATATGATAAACCAGTGGCTTTAGGAATATCAGGTCCTGGAATGACTCGTTTAGAAGCTCATCAGAGGGTTGAATACGGTAAACGTGCTGTAGAAGCTGCAGTAAAAATGTGTGAAAGGTTGAAGTAAACCCTACAACCATTTTTTTATTTTAAATTAATTTTTTTATTCCGGTCTATCCTTAGAACCTTTTTCTGATTTTATGTCCTGCCCTTTTGTTGTTTTTCTAAAAAAAATAATTTTTTTTAAGTTTTTGAATTTATGATTAGTGCCAGTATTTAATCCCGAATAGACTAATCAGTTATTTAAATTATAAAGAGGGAAATAATAAATATAAAAAATAATGTTTTTATTTAGATTTTAAAGTTTGATTTGATGATTTAATTAAACTATAGAAGGTTAAAAAATGAGTACCATAAAAATTATGCCCTGCCTGGATATGAAAGACGGGCGGGTGGTAAAGGGAGTAAACTTTGTGGAATTAAAAGATGCAGGAGATCCGGTGGAAAATGCCATTTTCTACCAGGAAGAAGGGGCAGATGAACTGGCTATCCTGGACATTTCTGCTACTCTTGAAAACCGTAAAACTCGTCTTGAATGGGTAAAAAGTGTTTCAGATGTGACAGATATTCCTTTAACCGTGGGGGGAGGAATTTCATCTTTAGAAGATATAGAACTAACTTTTAAAGCCGGTGCTGACAAGGTGTCCATAAATAGTGCAGCGGTAAAAAATCCAGAGCTTATAAAAGAAGCTTCTCAAAAATACGGCCCTGAAAGGATAACTGTGGCTATTGATGGTATTCGTAATAGTAGTCTTCCATCAGGATTTGAAGTGGTGGTGGCTGGAGGTAAAAAGCCGGTGGGTCTGGATGCTGTGGAATGGGCCAAGAAATGTGAAACTTTAGGTGCAGGAGTTATCTTGCCCACCAGTATGGATGGAGATGGTACTAAAGGCGGTTATGATCTTGAATTTACATCTGCTATATCTAATGCTGTTAAAATTCCAGTTATTGCCTCTGGAGGAGCAGGTAAATTAAATGATTTTTATGATGCTGTTACTGAAGGCGGGGCGGAAATATTGCTTGCTGCTTCAGTATTTCATTACCGTATATTAGGTATCGGTGAATTAAAGGAATATTTAAAGGATAAAGGGCTGGATATATCCCTTTAATAGTTATTAATTTGAATGGAATCCTTAAATTATTATTTCTGGGAGATTTTTATATGGAGATACTTACCCCTAAAGATTTAAAAGAAAAATTCGATGACCCCTGGATTGCCCCCTACCAGAAAGTGCTTACCCTGGTAGATAAGGATCTGGTGGAGATTGTAGAATACCATCCCTGTGTATCTGGTTCCCACTGGGTGGTAAGTCAATACCAGCGCAGCAGTGATTTAATCCTGTCCTCATTTCGGGATGGTAATAAACATGTTTTCCTGGCCAAAATAGGAAAAACACCCCTGGAATTAAAGGCCAGTGTTAATGCTGCCGGTATTGAAGAAGTTTCTGTGGATAAAGACGAGGTAAAGGTAGTTCATGCTGGTCTGGCTGGTGCGGGTGTAGGTGCTGCCATGTGCCGGGGAATGGCCCAGGGAGTAAAAAGAATAGAACTTTATGAAGTAGGAGGAGGCTCTAAGCTGGGTAAAGCAGCGGTGGTAACTCCTAGAATGGAAAAGGTAGTTATAGGTGTAGATGATACTGATACTAAAGAGGAAGGAGCTACCTGGACCATGGCCCATAATATGGGAATGGAGCTGGCTAAGCAGGGATTCCATTATTTGGACCATGTAATTATTCAGTTGTATCCACATAACCCCCATAAAACCCAAAACTGTGTTTCAGTGGCTCTAACTTTTGGAGTAAATCCTGGTGAAAAGGAAAAACTGGTTGAAAAAGCGGTTGAAATCTTAAAAAGGAATACTCTATCTGATAAAACTGCCATAGCAGTACTAAAAGGTATTCAGGTTCCACAAGATCTGAGAATTTATGCAGAAAAGGCTAAAAAATCAATGATTACTGTGGAAGAATCTGAAAATGTGGCTGATAATCTAAATATAGAATTGATAGAAGTTACAGGAGCCCAGGGAAAAATTGGGGCTCTGGCTGCTTTAGGACTGTATGATGATGTAGAAGAGGCAGTTAAAGTTTATTATTAATTATTAAAATAAAAATTCAAAAACCTCCCCTGGGAGGAAGTAGCAAACTCCATGTCTGAATTTACTGTGTTTAAAATTTCTACCCTTAATTCGTGACTGCCCCAGTAGGCATAGTAAGTTAGTTGGGGATTATCTTCATTCCAGGTAATGGTTCTAACCCTCACCTCATTAATGAATATATTGTAGGTGCCATTACGGAGTATACCCCGGGTAGACGTTATTTTTTCCCCATTCATGTAAATATCAATTGTTCTGGCACTTTGAGTGTTGGTCTTAATGATAACACCTTCTTCCAGGGTTAAATTTTCAGACACATTTCCCTGCAGAGTCAAAGCTTTTTGAACATATAAATTATCAAATACTTTGCGTATATTTCCATCAGGTATGGTCTCTCTTATTTCTACATTAAGGTTTAAGCGGGCTTCCCGGGGGATTCGAAGAATATTCTCTTCTCCAGGTCGGGGCTGTTTTAGAACATAGCCCTGTCCATTAATAAATAATTTATCATCATTTTTGAGTCCTAATGTATCTAAAGCTTCTTTAGGGGAACGTATAATTGTATCTTCATTTTCCAGGGCGCTATCCACTGTATAAGGTCCCCTTACATCAAAAGTCCGGTTATCAGTGGTATTTCTCCAGATTATAAGGTTTCTGGAAGCAGGTTCAATTGATATTTTCCCTTCATCCACACTAACTGCTCCCAGTAAAGTGGAGAGCATGGCCAACAGTATAAGGCTGGAAACCAGAATAGGAAAATGCATATAAGTAAATGATTTTAAAGACTGGGTACGGCCATCCTTTCTCCATAGAATATTTAAAGATCTTTTAATAAGTTTTACAATATAATACGCAGCAATTACCACCCCAATCAGACCTATAATAATTCCTAAAGCAGGGGGAACCTGTCTGATAAAGAAAAGTGAAAAAACACCTAATGATGCCAGGGAAATGCCTAAAATACCCATTCGGATATATCTTCCCAACGAATCCATCATGGTGACCCTTCCATATTCCAGGGCCCGGTCTACAATAGTGCGTACCACTTCATTAGCCACCACATTGAGTTCCGTTAAGGTTGACATGTCATGATGAATACTGCCAATATCCACTTCTTTTATTTTAAGACCCTGTACATCAGCATCCAGTACTATACCCACATCAACCCCATAGTCTTCTTCAAAGCGTATTTTGCTTAAAGATGTTCTTTTACCTGCAAATTGGCCACTTAAAGGTTGATCAAATTTGATTTCAGGAAAGAAAAAATTTAAAAGGGGTTTGGCCGTAAGTTCTGTCACCCTTCCAGCTTTTCTTTTAAACTTGGTTTTGGTAATATCTGCTTTTCCTTCTAAAATGGGCTGGATTATTTTTTCCACCTGTTTTGGAGAAATATTTTCCAGATCAGCGTCAATAAATGCAATTATGTCGCCTTTTGAAACTTTAAAGCCAGTTTTTATAGCAGAACCTTTTCCTAGATTTCTCATATGAGAAAAAACTTTAGCTCCTGCATTTTTTGCCAGCTCACCGGTGTTGTCCTGGGATCCATCATCAACTACTATTACTTCAGTAACATAGTCCAGGGAAAGAGCAGCCTTAACCACATTAGCTACAGTTTTACTCTCATTAAATGCAGGAATGACCACTGATACTGTCATTTCTGCAGATGGTTTTTTGTTTTTTAATGAAGTTATCAGAAACAATAAAATCAATATAAACCAGGACAATTTTGCACCTCAAATAATTAAATAAAAGCTTCCTTGAAATTTAAATATTTTAAAATTCTTGCTTTTAGAAGTAAGTTACTAGTAATTTATTCCACTTAAAATATTAATTTATTTCCCTTGACTATTGATTGGTAACTAACTTAAATAATACCAGATATATAAATATATCTAGAATTTTTAGTAGATGAAATCTCTTTTATATTAAAAAATGTATAAGGTGAATCTAAACCATGAAACCTAAAGTAATGATACTTCTAGGCAGTGCTTCTGATTATAATATTGCAGAAAAAGCACTCGATATTTTAGAACAGCTGAAAATACCATATGATTTAAGAGTAGCTTCTGCTCATAGAACACATGAAAAGGTAAAAAAAATCGTATTAGAATCTACCCGCCAAGGAGTAGAGGTTTTTATAGGGATTGCAGGACTTTCTGCTCACCTTCCAGGTATAATTGCCGCCAATACTCACCGCCCGGTGGTGGGGGTTCCAGTTGATGTTAAGGTAGGAGGGCTGGATGCCCTTTTTGCATCTTCACAGATGCCTTTCCCCGCACCGGTAGCCACAGTAGGAGTTGACCGTGGGGAAAATGGTGCTCTTCTGGCTGCTCAGATAATAGGTATAACTGACGAAGAAGTCAGAAAAAGATTTAGTCAGTTAAGAGAAAGCTTCTATAGTAAAGTAGAAAGAGATGAAAACCAACTATTGAATAATATGGGAGGGAATTACTATTTCCCCGCAGATATTGATTTCACCTCAAAAGAGGAAGTGAAGATTACAGAGGAATCTGCTTCAACAGATACTCCGATGGTAGCAGTTATTCCAGGAAGCTATTCAGATATGAGTGTAGCCAAGAAAACCACGAATTTTTTGGATAGAATGGATATAACCTATGATTTAAATGTTATCTCACCAATACGCTATCCTGAACGTTTTGAAAAGTACATGGAAAGAATGAAGGATGTTAAGCTATTTATTGCCATAACCGGTCTTTCAGCCCATGTTACAGGAGCGGTGGTGGCTTTAAGTGAAAAACCAGTTATTGGAGTACCCTGTCCTTTAAGGATGGGTGGACTTGACTCTCTTCTTTCCATGGTCAATATGCCTCCTGGTGTACCGGTTGGTACAGTGGGAGTGGCTAATGGTGGAAATGCTGCTATTTTAGCTGCTGAAATGCTGGCCATTGGTAATAAAGAGCTTGATAACCGGGTTAAAAGGTTGAAAAATAAGGCGATAGAATAATCATCCTTTATTTTTTTTTTACTTATTTTTATAAAGAATTAAAGCCCCAGAAGCAGCCACTATTATAATTAAAGTTAATATAAGCAGATAGTTTTTAGAATTTTTTGTATAGCTAGTAGATTCATCTGTTTTAGAGGATACATCATCAATTGAATCAACTTATGATGGGGATAGTTACTATTTTATTCAAAAGCCCATAAATAGTAGAGAACTATTTTAGGTGCACAATTTTAGAATCATATCTTTTCCAGGCTCAGTTGAAAAGCAGTTTCTATAAAGAATTTTTTATTTAGCATTTACATTGACCCGCTAGTGGTGCTCCATAGGAATCAGATGAAATTAAAAGAGATTAATTCAAATAGATATCCATAAAGTAGGGGTTAATAGTGAGAATAATTTAATAACTCCTCTTAATATATTCAGAAAGTGAAGTTTTTTTATTATCTACAGGACATTTATCAAACTATAAAATTATTTGGTAAGGTGGTGCATATGAAAACCTTTTTAAATCAGCTAGAAGAACAATTTGACTTTATTAGAATAAATCAAGAAATTTCCACCCATCTGGAAGCATCTGAAATTTTAAGAAAGCATCCTAAAGATGTGGTTATTCTGGAAAACTTGAAAGAATCCTCTATACCGGTAGTATCGGGTATATGTAATACCCGGGAAAAAATAGCCCTGGCTTTAAACTGTGAAGTGGGGGATATCACTTCTAAAATAGTACAGGGTATGGAAAACCCTCATCCAATCCACAATATTGAAAAAATATCAAAAGAATACACATCTTCTAAGGCTGATTTAAGCAAACTACCTATATTAACTCATTACAAGCGTGATGGAGGACCATATATCACTTCAGGAGTTATAATAGCCCGAAATCCTGAAAATGGAACAGGTAATGCATCCATACATAGGATGCTGGTCCTGGACAATAATAATCTTACAGTGAGAATTGTACCCCGGCATCTGTATACTTATTATCAGCAGGCAGAAGAGCAGGGAGAAGACCTGGAAATTGCCATAGCCATTGGAATGAATCCCGCCACTCTTCTGGCCACCACCACCTCTATCCCCATAACTGCTGATGAAATGGAAGTGGCCAACAGTTTTCATGGGGGAGACATGAAGCTCTTGCAGTGTGAAACTGTGGATCTGGAAGTTCCAGAAGCAGAAATAATAATGGAAGGTAAAATATTGGCGAATGAAAGGGCTAATGAAGGGCCTTTTGTTGATTTAACTGATACTTATGACATTATTCGTCAAGAACCGGTTATAGAACTGGAAAAAATGCATATTAAAAATGATGCCCTGTATCATGCCATATTCCCTGCTGGTTTTGAACACCGTTTATTACAGGGACTTCCCCAGGAACCCCGTATTTATAATGCGGTTCAAAACACAGTGCCCACCGTTAAAAATGTGGTTTTGACTGAAGGAGGATGCTGCTGGCTTCATGCAGCAGTATCAATAAAAAAACAAACTCAGGGTGATGGTAAAAATGTCATTATGGCAGCTTTGGCAGCCCATCCTTCTTTAAAACATGTGGTTGTTGTTGATGAAGATGTAGATATCTTCAATCCTGAAGATCTGGAGTATGCTATGGCCACCAGAGTTAAAGCTGATGATGATATTTTAATTGTGCCTAAAGCAAGAGGATCGTCCCTTGATCCCGCCGCACTTCCAGATGGTACCACCACCAAGGTGGGAGTGGATGCCACCAAACCAATAGATAAGTTAAAGAAATTTGAAAGGGTTAGTTTATCTGAATAGAACTTCTTTATCTTATTAATTTATTATATCTATTTTATAACCACATTCTGGACATTTATTTGTTTTTTTCAGCTTATTTATTCCAATGCCATATCCATTTCTTTCTAAAAGTAGTTCCCCACAATTCCAGCAACAGGTATTTTCACCATTAATACCTGGAACATTGCCCACATAAACATACTTTAATCCTGCATCTTGAGCGATTTTACGGGCTTTGAGTAAAATTTCTAAAGGGGTAGGAGGTACCTTATCCATTTTATAGTGGGGCATAAACCGGGTAAAATGCAGGGGAACCTCCTTTCCAACTTCTTGAGTCAAAAAATTCACCAGATCAGATATGTTCTTATCCGAATCATTATAACCGGGAATTATAAGGTTAGTAATCTCCAGATGTATGCCTTGATCATACATGGCAATAATATTTTCCAGTACAGGGTCCAGACGGGCCTGGCATAGTTCCTGGTAAAATTTATCTGACATTCCTTTTAAGTCTATATTAGCCGCATCCAGGTGGGGCCCAATTAATTCCAGAGCTTCAGGTGTCATATAGCCATTGGTAACATATATAGTCTTTAAATTATTTTTATGAGCTAATTTGGCAGAATCTATGGTGTATTCCAGCCACATGGTTGGTTCGTTATAGGTCCAGGCGATGGATTTACAGTTGTAAGTTTTGGCAGTAGCTACCGCATTTTCAGGGGAGACATATTTAGTTTTAAAAGAATCAATACGGGCCTGAGATATGCTCCAGTTTTGGCAGTACTTACAACTAAAATTGCAGCCTACTGTCCCCAGGGAATAAACACGGGATCCGGGATAAAAATGAAATAGAGGTTTTTTTTCAATAGGGTCAACTGCCAGGGATGATGCTGCAGCATAGTTTAAAGTGTATAAAGTCCCTTCAATGTTCTCCCGGGTTAAACAATATCCTCTTTTACCAGTGGAGATGGAACATCTGCGCTGGCATACTTTACAGTGGACTGAGTATTCTTTTTTTTCATAAAGTAGAGCTTCCATTTTCATACTAACCCTCCAGGTGCTGGTAGCCTCCTGGTGGTAGTATATTTATATTTCCCTTCTTATCTACTATTTCCATGTTTCCAGTAGAAGTTACTTCACCCACCACCATAAGCTTAATTTTATCTTTTAGGGAAGCTAAAGCATCTTTTTTAATACAAAATAATAATTCGAAATCTTCACCATAATGTAAAGCCATGTCTAATGGTTTTTTAGAGAAAAATTCCCCGATTTTTTTTACTTCGTCTGGTAGGGGTATTTTATCTTCATATATCCTGATACCCAGTGGTAAATCGCTGGCCTTCAATATTTCTTCCAGTTCACTGGCCAGGCCATCTGTAATATCTGTAAGAGCGGTAACATTACCAGATTGTGCTGCAATAATCCCTTCTTTAATTTTAGCTTGTGGTTTCAGGGCTTTTTGTATGACTTTTTTAATAATTTTTTCCGGCAAAATTGATTTAATTTTATCCTGATCCAGGGTAGAAGATAATAATATTTCAAATCCAGCGGCTGCTAATCCTAAATCACCAGATACTGCTACTATATCTCCAGGCCTGGCCCCACTTTTCATCAGTGCCTTTGATTTTTCCACCGATCCAATAATAGTTCCAGAAAGAACCATTTGAGATGATTCATTGGTATCACCTCCAAGGAGGGGTATGTGGTAATAGTTGCAGGCTTCCAGAACTCCGTCCATCAATTCATCAAATTGTCTGATTTCCATGTCCCCTGGCAACCCTATAGATAAAATAAGTCCCTGGGGAATGGCCCCCATGGCAGATATATCACTCACATTAACCGTTACTATTTTCCATCCCCTTTCTCGGGGACTCATCTGGGAGGGGAAATGTGTTTTGGCCAGTAACATGTCCGAACTAACCACTAAAAAATTTTTAGAAGGTCCTATTTCGGATAGATCCATTAAAGCAGCGTCATCTCCTAAGCTTTTTTTAATTAGAGGATGCTTAGAATAATAGTCCTGTTGAAGATTGTGTGTTTTTTTTATGATTCGATGGATGAGCTTTTTTTCGCCCAGATCAGAAATAATATGTTTTTTAGAGGGCATTATTCAGCCTAAGGAATTAATAAAAATAATAAAAAAAATTATAAGGAATGGTTAACCCTATCCTTAATAATTTCAACCACCCGGGGATCTGCACCTAATGGTTCGGTATATATGATCTCCCCGGAAAAATCAATCTCTTCATCATCTTCATGGTGCTTGTGTTTATGGCTATGGGAGTGGCCAGTCTCATGGCCATTATCCAGTCCCAGAATATGAGGTATGTCCTTTTTGGTATGTACTCCATGGGCTAAAAATACAGGAGTGACTATTATTTTTTCTACTCCCTGCCGGGCCAATTCATTTACCGCAGTAGGAATAGTGGGTGTGGTCATTTCCATAAAGCCTACACTTACCAGATAATTTTCTTCTTTTTTATATTTTTCTGCCAGTTGATTGATTACTTCTTTTCCATAGGGAAGTCGGCTTCCATGTCCTACCAGTACTACCCCTATCTTATTTTTTGAGCTTGAATTTGAATCCATATGAAATCACTCCATCATCGCCTTGTTCTCTAATTTTTCTAAATACCATCTCTACTTCATCCCCAATTTGAATATCTTCAGGTCCACAGTCAACAATTTGAGTAGTTACTTTAGCTCCTTCATCTAATTCAACAATAGCTACCGCATAGGGTGCTATTTCTTTAAATTCATCAGTAGGTGTATTAATTACAGAATAAGAATATACTTTTCCCTTGCCAGATAATTTTATGTTTTCCAGTTTTCCCTTTCTCCTGCATTCCGGGCAGACTATACGCAGGGGGAAGAATACCTTATTGCATTGTAAACATTTAGATCCTATGAGGTTGTAGCGTTGTGGAATATGACGCCATGTTCTAACGGTCTCTGTCATTTAATTCCTCCGTTATGTGATTTAAAAACAGTTGTATCTATCAGAAATACTACTATTGTTATGATTGGTTTATTAATTTTTAGTAAATATTTATATTAATAGGGGGTATTAGCCAAATATCAAGTAAAATCCTATTTCATTTTATTTTTGAATTCATGGTAATTAAAGCCTTTGGTTATATTACATCCAGAAGGATATTAAGCCACTGCGGGTAATTAATCCACCATATAGTAATATTTTTTAGCAATTTAAAGAAAATAAGCCTCAATAAGATAGCTGAATAATTTAAAGAGTTATTAACTATTTATTTTGTTTTTTATGTTTGAAGAGGATTTAAAAAATATTAAAATTATAATTATTTTTTAATAAATTTATTAAATATAGTAATATTTTTATATGTGTATTACTTAATTAGTAATAAATTATTAAAATAATTGGAAATTCCAGGTGAAATAATGGATCAAAAAGGATATATAATAAGTGGATTATCGCTTTTACTTATGGTACCCGCTATGGTGCTATCAATTTGCTTGTTAAATATATTTAGTATGGGAAATGATATTAAAGAGCAGACCATTCAATCAGATAAAATATATTATGCCTCCCAGGACCTCCAGAGAAATATTCCCCTTTTAGCCTTAGAAGTGTTGAATGAAACCGGAGAAGAAGTAAAAATTAATAATTTGCCTTATTCAAATAGCCCCCGGTATATAAAAGATGAATTACAATCCCGAATAAATAAATTTACCTCCAACCATGAACTTCAAAGTGATCTGGAAATTAAATGTACCATTAACTCGGTGCACCCTGGTAAGGATCCCTGGTATGTGGAAGTTAATTCCACCCTATTTTTAAGTCAAAAAGAGTTTTATCATGAAGAAAAGGTGTCTAATCAGGTTCCCATAACCCAGCTGGTTGATCCCCTTCCCTTTATAAAATGTGGGGTTTATGGAGATTTAAAATACACTGAAAACCGTATTTTATATGATACTTTGTTAAGTGAATATCTTCAGAATCAGGGCGAAGCCAATTCCAGTTATTATACCAATGCCTCAGCCCCCCTTCTAATTCATAAATGTCCTTATGAATCATATATTATCCATGGAGATGAAAATACCAGGAATAGCTGTATAAATAATGGATTTTATCATTACAGTGCTGATGGAGCATGTTATTTATGTCGTTTAGAAGGAAAAGCGGTTTGCATCCATCCTGGACTTGAAGTATTTATTTTGGTCCCTTCTTTAAATGATTCCCTTCCTTTAAGTGCTATTTCATCCATTGACCATGTTATATTCAGTGATGATATTTATCCCGGAGAATACATTCCTTTAAAATTTTTAGGGTTTGATTATGGATTATTTTTGGATAGTGCTCATCGTAGTAAGTATGGAATTCCATAATCCTGAAAATGAGGTATTTTATGTCAAATATAGTCCGTGAAAATAGAGGATTTATTTTTTCAACTGACCTGCTACTGGCCCTAATAGTAGTAAGTATAATATTGGGCTTATCAGCAGAAATAGTGGATACGATCAGCTATAAGATGCAGAATTATGGTTCACGTAATTCTCTGGAGAGATTAGCCCATGAAGGAGCAGATATTTTGATTAAAAGCCCGGGATCTCCAGATAACTGGGAAGAACTAAATGAGGGTGAAATTAAATACCCCGGTTTATCCAGCTTAGATAATGATCATTCCCCTCCTAAGGGGCATTTATTATCCTATAAGAAGATATTAAAGTTAAAAAAAGATTATGAAAAGATAATCCCTGGAAATTTTTTCCCAGGTTATGTGGATTGCAGCATGATAATTTATCCTCTGGATAAAACCTTAGATCCCCTGGTAATATATGATAGTCCTCATCTATCAGTAAGTAATGAAGTGGTGGTGGTAAATCGGAGTGTTTTATGTGATTATAGAAGTCAGGGGTGCTTGCTTTATCTAAATATCAGACCGGATTCATTAAATTCAGAATCCATTTTTTTAGAAAAGTGCCACCAGCTGGATCATGGGATAGAAAATGGTGAAGAATACTGGATATGTCGTAATTTTAGAATAAACAGGTCCCAAATGAAAAATCACAGTTATTATCTAATCAGCACCAGTAATGCAGCACAATTTCAGTGGATAATGGATCAATCCTGCAATAAATCTAATAATAGGAGGGAATTTACAAATAATCCCCTTAAACTGGATGGAGATATAAAATCTCTATCAAATAATATGGATTATGAAGTTTTTTTCCTGCATATAAATTTAAAAAAAGGATTTTCAGGTAGTTTTGAAATAATGGTGGTGGAAGTACCTATAGATACTCCTTTAAAAGAATTAAAATCAGAATTTTTCAAAATTCAGCCCTGTAATTTTGTATTAAAAGCCGGAATAAAAAATTAAATTAGTATTAATAAACCATATTACCCAGAATAGTAACAACCACCAGCACCAGGCAGGTATTAGCCAGGGGATCTGTTAAACTAGTGGTTAATGGTATCACAATGTTGTCAGGATCCAGACCATTTCTATGGGAGGCTATACTTAAATAAAAGGTAAATAACAGAATTAAAGGTAGTAAAAACATACCAGCCAGGGTACTGATAGTAACCATTTCCTGCAAACCTATAGAAGGGATCCCCAGTAAAGTGGTGGCAAAATGTGCCATCAGTCCAATTAAGGGATAGAGTATTATGGCCAGAAGAATTATAATCCCGAAATTTCTAATTGCTTCTTCAGCTGGTTTTATGTTTGCTTCTATATACCCAGAGTGCAAACCAGAAGATAAACGAGCCCCTAATATACTGGTAAGATTTCCTCCCTGGTCTGAAAAGAGAGGTACCAAGGCTAAAATACTGGGATTATTAAGAATGATTCCCAGGCGGCTATTTAAAATGGTACCGGCGGTGGTACCTAATAAAGAACATATCAACAAGGTAGGGACACTTTGCTTTACAATTTTCTTTAAATCAGCTTCCCCTCTAATACCAATAAACAAGCCGGCCAGGCCCATTAAAATGAAAAAGGCGAATAAAATGAATTCTAGTAAGGTGTTCTGGATTAAAAGCATGATCCAAACTCCTAAAAAGAGGGAAGGTATGGTGAAAATATCCCCGGCGGTGGTTATAAGAGGAGTGGTTACGTTATCTGGATCCCAACCATTTTCATAACTTTTTAGGGAAATAAGAGCAGTAAGAGGTAATAAAATCATGCTGGAGAATATACCTCCTAAAACAGATATCACCGTAAAATCGATAATATTCATGGATTCAAATCCCAGCAAAATACAAAGTCCCTTAGCCATGAAAGCTAGAAATATGGACATTAAGATGGTTAAAATTAAGGAAGCGGCTATGTTGTAATTTAAAACATGGGATTTTTTTAGTTCCGGTGATAGCGTACCAATATGTAAGTTAGATGCCAGTCTGGAACCCAGAGCCCCGAAAATATTACCCCGCATACCAATAGCACCGGGTATGAGTACCAGTAATCCGGGAAATGCTTCCAGTTGCTCGGTCATCATACTCAGGAAAACCCCGGCAATAATGCCCCCGAAAATGCTGATGAAAATTGCTACAAAACTTTCACCCAGCACTCTTTTAATATCATTATAAAAAATAGAAAGCTTTTTAAACACTGCCAATGGAATTGAAAATAGTTTTATTAAACTCCGGGACATTATTATAACTATTTTGACTATAAGAGTCAGTATAATTTCCATGAATTCTTTGATCTTTAGTAAAAATCGTTCTATGCTCCTCAAATGGATCACCAACTGACATGAGTTATTCACCTAAGTTTTTTTTATTAGAGATCTTCTAATTTCATCTCGTTTTTGGCCAGTTTTTCCAAAAAATCGGCCCCAGCTTCGTTTCCTTTAGCTATAAGGGTATCTTCCTCGGAAAGTATGGTGTTTCTATCTGGACCATAAATCCATGACTCATTTCTTCTAATAGCAATTATTCTCATACCGGTTCTGGTGGCCAGTAAAAGGTCACCCAGTGATTTTTCAGATAAATCTGAGCCACTTCCAATAGTAACTCTGACAATTATTTCATCAGACTCTTCCATGACCATTTTAAATACAGGGTGAGGTTTTATACCTTTAAGTACCAGATCTGCTATGTCTTTTGCTGAATTAGCTATGGATTCTGCAGCTTCGCCTACTTCCAAAAGAGCGGTTAATTTTTCCGCATCCTCCACTGATCGAGCTGCCAGTAAAGACTCTTTTTTGATTTCATAATTAAGTCGATTAACCTTATTTTCAAGTTTAATTACTTCTTCAGCAGCATCTTTGCTATTGAAAAGTAGTGCTGAGTATGACAAGTCCACCATTAGTTCTGAGAGATTTTTCATTTCAATTAATATATCCTTAACACTTTTTGACACCTTTCATCCTCCCTTCTATCGAGTATTGATGTAGTGTGGATTGAATAAAATTATTTATTAAATAATTATGTGGAAAAGATTACATAAAACTTTAGTGATGCTATCTTTTCATAATACATTCTCTTCTAAGTTTTAAAAGATCTTTTTTCTTCTTTTTTAAATCCTCGGTCTTTTCCAGGATATCTGGTATTTTTTCCATTATACAATCCACGGTGGAATTTTTATGTATCCATTCACATCCCTGGCAACTCCAAACTCCCTTATCCTTTATCCATCGGCCTCCTGTAGAACCATCTCCGCAGGGATAAAAAGGACAGTAACAGAAGGTGCAATTTTGTGGATGAGAGTGACAGGGGTAATATTCACAACTGGTATTAGGGCCAGTTGTCTGTTCTCCTTTAATAAATTTCTGGTAAAATTCCTGGGAAAGAGGGTGGATGGGACCAGAAACCACATATCCCCGGGGAGTTATCATGAAACCTTCCTCCACATAAGTGGTGGAATTACCCACTATCAAAACGGTGGACATATTAATCATGTCTTCTTCCAGGTCTTTTAAATTAATAATATTGACTTCAGGCCCGGAAACAGTAGTCTGGACAATTCCCAGTGGTGTTTCAGGGCTCAGATGCTCTTGTAAAATTTTCTGAGCCATTTTAAATGGTTTAATACGGGTCTTACTCCGTGGGTTATATAAAGCTATGATTAAATTCCCCTTAACTGCATGCTCAATTTTATTTTTTATTTCTCCAAGTGGGGTTAAAATATCCGAAAGGCTGATAACCGCAAAATCATGGAGTGGTGCCCCTAATAAGGAAGCTGCATAATTAGCAGCTGTAACCCCGGGAATCACTTCCACTTCCAGGTCACTGTATTTTCCCACCAGCTGGAAAAAAACATTACCCATTCCAAATATACCCGGGTCTCCTGAGCTAATAATGGCCACTTTTTTACCTTCCAGGCTTTTTTGTATGGCCATTTCTGCCCGGACAATTTCATCCCCCATTCCTTTTTTAATTATTTCTTTTCCATCCAGAAGATCATTTACAGAATTCACATAAGTTTTGTAGCCAATAACCACTTCTGCTTTTTTTATGGCCTCCAGGGCTCGCAGGGTTATATCATCTCTGGTAGGGCCGATACCCACTATACTAATCATGAAATCACCATGTTTTGTAAAATAAAATATTCTAGTTGGGGTTTACTGCTTGATTATATATTCGGCCTATAGAAATAATTTTAATGGTCAGTATATCAATTTCTAAACCCTGACTTCTATATTTGGCCATGGCGGTAGCTTTAACCATGAAATCTGAACTGGGAGTAATAACTATCTGTCCCCCGGAAGAATTTCCCCCACTTACATCCTCTTTATATCCCATGGCCGTAATATTAACCAGGAAGGGTTCATTACTTCTATCAGCATAAGTGGTTATATTAAGTGTGTTTAAATCAATACCATCCAGCTGACTTTTACTCTGTAATTCCTGCCCTACTTGATTAGTATTTGTAATATTCAAAGCCTCAGGAGGCTGAGTTAAAGCGGAAGTCACATCCTCCCTGATATCAAAAATGGCCATTAATCGGTTAATTTGCATATCTATTAACTTACCTACATCTGGAGGTTCAGAAGTTACAATGGTATAGGAACTTATCAAACCTGCTTCAAAGAAAAATATGAAAAATCCTAGAAAAAGTATAAATTTGACTATTCTTGACAAAAAATCACCTTATTTTAATAAAAAGGACCTTATATTATTTAATTTATTTTAATTGTTTAAATTTATTATCCGACCAGCTAATTAGCCTGAATTTTCTTGATAAATTTTAAATAAAGATATATGAGTCAATAGAGAGTAAAAATTGCCCTATTTTTTAAATTTTTTTAATCCCAATTAGAGTTCATCCCATATAATATGTGTAGATACTTTTAAAATTTTTTGTATTTATATGATTAGGTGATATTAATAATTTGGGCTCTAAATATCAGATAATAAGAGGAAAAATTAATTTAATTAATAAACCATAATATTTTTAATTATAAAAATTTTATCTTACCTTAAGTTACACCTTAATGAGAGGTAAGTATTATATTTAACAGGTGAAGATACCCTATGAGTCCCGATATTATTTTTAAATTTGCCAATGCCGGAATACTGGTAAATGAAATTGCCTATGAAAAAATCAGTCTCTATGATGATCCACTGAGTCTGAGTTCTTCCCTGATAGCAGATCTATCCCGTAACTATAATAAAAAGGATCTGGTCATCGTAACCGGGGACATGGTAGATAAATTCCTGAAAGAAAATGGAAATTCCCCTGATGAACCGGTGGGGGGAAAGGTAAAAACTGAAATAAAGCTTGAGCCCCCTTCTGGTATTTTAAATTCTAATTTAGATACAGAAACTTTAGAAAAGCCAGGATTAGGAACTTTTAATGAAAATAAAATTTTAGAGAATATTGAGGAAACAGAAGATTTAAAGGAAGATATTATAAGTCAAAATTCAGATGAGGTTGAATTGATTTTAGAAAGTGTTGATGATGCTGATTTTGATTTTAAAATTTTAAAGGACACCAGTAAAAAATCATATACCAGTGGGAATATAAAGGATATAGTTTCTTATTTTTCCAGTAGATATCATAAAATACGGGATTTTCTTAAAAAAAGAAAAGATCTTAGTGATTATTCACCTATAGCTGACATCTACCAGTCTCAGGATGTTGTAAAAATTATTGGAATGGTAAAAGAAGTACGCACCACTAAAAATAATCATAAAATAATTGAATTAGAGGATGAAAGTGGGGAAATCAGTGTTCTGGTGCATAACGAGAACCATAAGCTATTTGATAAATCAGAAACTCTGGTTCGAGATGAAGTACTGGGAGTGGTGGGAAGTCGTAAAGGAAATCTGATTATTGCTTCAGAGATAATTCATCCTGGTGTTCCCCGTGTAGAAGAAAAGAAAATGGATTTTTCAGTGGTATTTATTTCCGATGTGCATATTGGAAGCTCCACCTTTTTAGAGGACTCATTTAATAAATTTATTCAATGGATTAATGGTGATTTTGGCAGCCCGGAACAAAGAGAAATCGCAGCTAGTGTTAAATATCTGGTGGTGGCAGGGGATATTGTAGATGGAATAGGAATCTATCCCCATCAAGATAAAGAATTAACTATAAAAGACATTACCTTGCAGTACGATGAAGCCGCCCGTTTATTTGGGCAGATTCGTCAGAATATAAAAATTATAATAGCCCCGGGAAACCACGATGCCTCCCGGGTAGCAGAACCCCAGCCGGCAGTACCGGAAGAATATGCCGGAGCCCTTTACAAGTTAAAAAATTTGGAATTTGTATCCAATCCTGCTCTGGTTAGCCTGGATGGATTAAAAACTCTTATCTACCATGGTAGAAGTTTTGATGACATGGCCATGACAGTAAAAGGAATGTCACACGAACAATCCGACCTTATCATGAAAGAATTGATGGAAAAAAGACATATTGCCCCTATATATGGAGAAAGAACTCCTTTAGCATCAGAATTAGAGGATCATCTGGTTATTGATGAAATCCCTCATGTGCTGCACACCGGTCATGTGCATATAAACTCCTATAAAAAATACAAAGGGGTGCATCTGATTAATTCCGGTACCTTCCAATCCCAGACGGAATTCCAGAAGATATATAATATTGTTCCTACCTGTGGAGAAGTTCCGGTACTGCACCAGGGAGTATTTAAGGTGTTAAAATTTTAATAAATAAGATTGATTAAATTATAATTATGATTTTTTTTTAAATCGTTTAAGGCATGCTAATTAATGTTTATGAGGATTAAAATATGATAGAACTCTTTAAAAATGTGTTAGATACATCAAAATATGTTTTTGATAGGAATCTTGTATCTGGAAAAGCAGGAAATATTAGTGCTAGATTTAAGGATCCTCAGGGAGACGTGGTGGCTATTACCCCTACAGGGGTTTCCCTATCTCAGGTAAATAATAAAAATATTGCCATGGTGAATATGAAAGGTGAATCCCTCAATAATTGTAAACCCTCCTCTGAATTATTTTTACATCTTAAGATTTATGAAGCACGTCCTGATATTCAGGGAATTGTTCATACTCATTCCCCCTATGCCACCGGATTTTCATTTTCAGAGAAAAAAATTAAAAGAATGGAAGGTTTTGGACCTGTAATTAAACCTTACCTGGCTGAAATTCCCTATTACACCCCTGGTAGCAAAAAATTAGCAGAGAATGTTTCAAAAATAATAAAAAATGAAGATGTTATTATCTTAAAAAACCATGGTGTAGTTGCTGTTGGAAAAGATACGCAAGAAGCTGGAGCTCTGGCTGAATTTGTAGAAGAAATTGCCAAAACTCAATTTATCTGCCATCAACTGGGAGGCAAAATTTAATTAAAAAGTTAATTCCAGGTTAAAATAAGCTAAAAACTAATTAAAATATAAAAATCAGTTTCTAATAGACTCTAATTCACTTAGTATCTCCCATACTAAAGTTCGGGCATGTATAGGGATATTAGGATCATTACTGATTTCATCCAGAATAGATATAACCGTACTGGCCCGTACTGTTGCATCTTCATCTTTTTTACTTAAAATATCATTGGATTCTTCTGCTGCTCTTCTTATATTCCGGGGGACACTGGTGTCTTCCATAATATGCTTTAATATTTCAGAAACGCGATTAAATGTACTGTTACTCATAATAACTCCTCCATATAAAATCTAGAAAAATATTAAATTAATTTTAATTTAATTAGCGTATATCCATTGTGGTTTATATAACATGATTTAAAAAGGTTTTGGTATAAATTTAATCCGGGTTAAGGCAGCCTGAAAATAAAAAATTTAAGATAGAAACTGATTTAATTAGAAATAGCAACCGCAACCGTAACTTTATAACGAGCAACCTTTTTAATGATTAGTTTTGATTTTTCACCAGCTGCTATAAGAGCCGAT
Organism: Methanobacterium alkalithermotolerans; assembly: GCF_018141185.1. NCBI lineage: Archaea > Methanobacteriati > Methanobacteriota > Methanobacteria > Methanobacteriales > Methanobacteriaceae > Methanobacterium > Methanobacterium alkalithermotolerans. Next base: position 1,266,400 of record NZ_CP058560.1, read on the forward strand.
GGCTCACATACCCCTTTTATTCCAAACTTATTTTTCACCAGAGGTGAAGTGGAACACTGAGGAGACTTACAAGCTTTAAGTTCATTAATAGACACAATTTCCAGAGGAACCCCCAGATAGGAAGCTGCCTCCATAATTCCTTTTTCATTACTCTTCATTTCCCCGGTGGCAATTAAATCCACCCTATCTAAGGGTAATTTTAGATTCTCCAGAGTTTCTTTCATGGCCTGAAGTACCTGGTAGCAGGTGACTCCTTTTCTACTTCCCAAACCCACCACCACCTTTTTAGGGGTTATGTTAAGTATTTTATCTTCAGCTAGGGCTCTTATCTGATTATGTTTAATAGAAAGGTAATTATGGTCCCTGATTTTTTTTTTATTTACTAAATAATAGCTTCCACCCACCTGAGGATTATCAAAAAGATAGCAAATACAGGAATTGGTTAGTAATCCAATTTTTTCTCCCTGGAGGAGAGATTGATTGAAATCAACAATAAGTTCCGGGTTTTCAATTTCCCAGAAATAACGGGAAGCCAGAGTATCTATGCCTATTATTTGATTAATATCGGTTGCAGTGGTTATAACTGCTTGCGCTCCGATTAATGATGCAATTTTTAAGCTCAGATCATTTGCTCTACCTAAGTGACCTGATAAAAGACTTATGACATGTTTACCTTTTTCATCCATAACCAGGATACCCGGATCGGTTGTTTTACTTTTAAGAAGGGGACAAATGGATCTAATCATTATTCCCGTGGCCATAATTCCCACTATAGAATCATAAGAAGCAATGATTTGATTTAAATTATCTTTCACATTTTTATGAAAGGTATCCACTTTAATTACCACAGGATCCTCTAATAAAATGTTCTTTATTTTTAGAGCCAGTTTTCTCCCGGGAGAGGTAACACTTACAATTGCAATTTTCATCTTTCCAATAATTTATAGCAGGGAGTATATAATCCCTGCCTACCAGGGATAATATATTTAACTAAAAATTCGATTAACTATTTTTTAAGTTAAATAAAAGCCTTATTGAAAACTAAAATCAATAAAATAAGTTGTAAAACTATTAATAAAATTATAGAAATGATTATAGTTAATTTTGTTAGTTTTATAGCATCATTAATTGTTTCTGGATTTAAATCCCTTTGAGGTGATCCCAGTTTATACACCCCTGGTTTAATCAGACTTACCTCGAGAGCACCAGCTACTGCTGCCATAGTATATCCAGAATTAGGACTGGGTGTATTTCCCGCATCTTTAATCATCACTTTCCAGCTGTTTTTCCAGTTAAATCCTAAAATTAATGATGAAACTACCAGTATAATTCCTGTGAAGCGTGCTGGAATATAATTTAAGATATCATCCACTTTAGCGGGGAAATATCCAATTAAATAGTTTTCTTCATCTTTATATCCCACCATAGCATCCAGAGTATTGATTATCCTGTAAATAAAGGCTCCGGGAATACCAAATAGCACTGAGTAAAATAAGGGGGCTACCACTGAATCTGTTATGTTTTCACTTAAGGTTTCTATGGCTGCAGAAACAATCTCCTCTTTTTTGAGTGATTTTGTATCTCTACTTACCAAAAATGACATTGATTGGCGGGCTATTTCTAAATTACATTTTAAATCTTTTTTAATGTCCTGAATAGAACTTATAAGGAATTTAATAGAAAAAGTAGTAGAAAGGATTACCAGAGAAAAAAAGATGTAGATTATTAGATTAAAACTCAGGATCTTTAATAATAAAATTAAAGGTACTATAAATAGTATTAGGAGCAGCATAGTGAGAATAAATCCGGAAAATTTAGAGTTGATCTTAATTAAGAAAGTTTTTAGATAGCTTATCAATTTTCCCATCCATACTACAGGATGTATGTTTACTGGTAATTCTCCCATTGTCAAATCAAGTACAATGGCACCGAAAAATATTATTAAAAAGATTAGTTCCATACACAATTTTTTAGAGGGCAGTACCTTATTAAGGCTATTGCTAAAATGTATATGAGTGGAGATAGAAATCATATTAATAAGCAGGATGTGGTGAGTGAATGTCAAATATGGAAAATACAATTTTAAAATGGCTGGCTGATGAAGGTTTCTTTAAGAAAAAAATACCTGATGAGAATTCTAATTTTCATTTTATTGTCAATTACCCGGAAGGACATGTAATAGATGTCATTCAACCCAAGGGTAAAGATGACATGGTGGTAATTGGATGTGCTACTAATGTAAGTCCAGAGCATACCTCCCAAATTCAGAACCTGAATAATAAAGAAAAAGAAAAATTCATCTGGGATTTTAGATTCTCTTTAAATAATTTCCTGGTGGATTTCCAGCTTCAGCACCCGGATAACGTATTACAAAGCTACGTTATAAGTGATCAAATTTATGAAGATGGTTTAACTAAAGACAGGTTGATACTCGTTATAAAAAAAGTTTTCAGAGCGAAGTTGCAGGGACTCTGGAAAATCCAGGAGAGTTTTGGATCTGCTGAGGCTAATGGTCCTGGAAAATCCCAACCATCAGATAGTATGTTTGTTTAATTAAATATTTTATATTTTTTTATTTTAATATTCATTTTTTTAATTAAAACCTGATTTCTCGAATATTTAGTATAGGGAGAGGGTCATTGCAAGTGAAACTGATTTTAAACCAATCTAAAATCCTAAGTGAGAGGTACATTGCAAGTGTAAAATAAATTAGAAATAAGTTTTCTTTATTTTAAATTTATTTTAAAGCTTAATTTAGTACTAAATTCCTGGAAAAAAATTTAACAATTCTTTTTATAAAAAACAATGGTTTTATATAAGATTTTTACCTGGGAATTTATAATTTTAAGAGAGTGGTACATTGCAAGTGTAAAAAAATATTTAATCCTGAACTAAGTTGGAAGAGAGAGGTAGGTTTCCAGTGTAAAATATGAAACTGTATAATGAAATTATTAAAGAGATGTATTGCAAGTGTAAAAAAGGTACTATATGCAGAAAAAAGACATAGGTTGCAAGTGTAAAAAATGTCTATAAAATTTTTTTATATTAAATTTTTTTCAATAAATTCAAATATTATTATACAAATCATTTATAATAATATTTTTATGATCTCTACTTTAAATTTAAATATAGCAATAATCTAATTTTTATTTATTTTAAAGTATTAATTAACTTTAGATCTTAAATTTAACTATTCTAAGCATTTTTTAAAATTATTTTGATTTTTTTTAAATAATTTTTTTACAGTGGAAATACATGTCTTAAATTCGCTTTTAATATGTTTTTTATTTATAGTGGAAATACACCTCTCTCTTTTAATTTCCACATTATATTTTTTTATTTACAGTGGAAACAGGTGTCTCTATCTTTTTTAAATTAATCTAATTTTTAATTACACTGGAAATCAATGTCTCTCTTATATTTTTTTATGGATTTTTTTGGTTTTACAGTGGAAACAGGTGTCTCTATCCCTATTTTTTATAGAAGATTTTTATTTTTTACACTGGAAATATAGGTATCCTTTTATGGTTAATATTAAAGTACTGAAAAAATAATAAAAAGTTTTATTTGATAGTTCATCTAATGTTTTTACACTTGAAACATACCTTTATATTGTCATCAGTTAATAGGATAAACAGGATTTTTTAAATTAGAAATAATATTTATTATAATTTTTATTTCTAAAAAAGGAATTAAAAGCTTTCAATTAATATCTTAACATATTTAAAGGTATTTTTTAGTTATTTGAAATTATTTCAGTTTTTTGTGACAATAGTCCGGGGGTTCTATTGTTTTTTTGTTAGTAATCAATTGATTTAGAGTGGTCGTATGAATATATTTGAAGAGTTAGGAGAAAAAAAGACAGTTTTTGCTGATAAACAATATTTAGATCACAGGTTCCTACCTGATAATCTACCTCATCGGGAAGAACAAATTAAATCAATTGCCAAGTACTGGATTGAGGCTTTGAATAATGTAACCCCGCCAGATATCACTATTTATGGTAAAACCGGTACCGGTAAAACAGCAGTGGCGAAATTTGCCATGAAGCAACTTAAAGAAGCAGCTAAAAATAATGATTTGAATATTAGAACAGAATATATACGATGTACAGATTATACCACAGAATACCAGGTTATTGCCCGTTTATGTCAACAGATGGGTAGAGATGTTCCCTACCGGGGATGGACTAAAGCAGAAGTTATCAATACTTTTCGTAATCTGTTTAAAAAAAATGCATTTGGAAAGGATCTTATATTACTGGTGGTCCTGGATGAAATAGATATACTTCTTAGAAATGATGGTGATGGTTTACTTTATACTTTAACCCGGACGGACAATGTCTCTATTTTATCAATAAGTAACTATGTGGACTTTAAAAAATTCATTAAACCCCGGGTTAGAAGTAGCTTAAGGGACCGGGAAATAGTATTTCCTCCCTATGGGGCTCAACAACTGGTGGATATATTAGAAGAACGTTCCAAATTATCATTTAAAGAAAACGCTTTAGGGGATGATGTTATACCCTTATGTGCTGCTTTAGCAGCAAAAGAAGAAGGAGATGCTCGTTATGCTCTCGATCTTTTAAGAACTTCAGGAGAACTATCTGATGAGAAAGAATCAGATATTGTACAGGGTGACTATGTCCGGGAAGCTAAGGATTACATTGAACATAATAAAATAACTGACATAATCATGACCTTACCCAGTCAGCAGCAGCGGGTGCTGGAGTCCATACTCTATCTTACCAAACGTAAAGAAGAAATAACATCAGGCAGGCTTTTTGAAGTATATAAAGATGTTTCCAGAGGAGATAGTGTTTCTTACCGTAGAATATTTGATTTCATAAATGAACTGGAAATGTTAGGGCTTATATCCACCAACACCGTTTCTAGAGGTAGAGCTAAAGGTCGTACTAATATTATTGACCTCCAGTGTGATACCACTGTACTGGAAGATGCTATCTGGGGTATGTAAACCCCTTTTTTTTAGAAGAAATATTTTATAATAATTATTTTTTAAAATGATTTAATCAGTGACTCTAAAATGGCCATTCTCACCGGTACTCCATAAAAAGCCTGTTCAAAATATTTTCCATAGGGTGTATGGTCCACTTCATGGGCAATTTCATCCATTTTAGGAAGAGGATGCATTACAATTAAATCTTTTCCTTTAATTAAATCGTAATCAATTCGATAGGCACCTTTTATCCGGGAATATTCCTCTGGATCGGGGAAACGCTCTTTTTGGATCCGGGTAACATACAATACATCCACCTCATCCAGAACTTCGTTAATATCTGAAGTTTCCTGGGCCACCACGTTATTTTGATTTAAATCATGCACTATACCCGGGGGCATTTTCAACTCATCAGGAGATACAAAGCTCATTTTTACTCCATACATACCCAGGGCATAAGATAAAGAATGAACTGTTCTTCCATATTTTAAATCACCAATTAAAGCCACTTTCAATCCTTTTATTTTCCCCATTATCCTCTGCATGGTGAAGAGATCCAGCAGGGTTTGGGTAGGGTGTTGACCTGCCCCATCACCAGCATTAATCACCGGAACATCCACCATATCCGATACATAACGGGCCGCGCCCTCCAGATCATGCCTTATCACCAGGGCATCTGCATATTCTGCAACCATCCGCGCAGTATCAGCTAAATTTTCACCTTTAGTCACTGAACTAGCACCAGTTTCAGCAAAACCAATCACTCCTCCATTTAATCGTTTCATGGCGGTTTCAAAGGATAATCTGGTTCTGGTAGAGGGTTCATAAAACATCATCCCCAATATTTTTCCAGTAAGACTATCTGATTTTTCTTTGGATCGGGCCACCGCTTCTAAACTTTCAGCAGATTTAAGAATTTCATTTATGTCCTTTTTTGAAAAATCTTTAATAGAAATAATATTTTTTAGAGTAAAAGACATTTTTCGACTCCCTGAAGAAAACATTTTTTGATTAATTTTTTTATAACTATACCCTTAATAAATCTCTCCAATCATATATTAATTTATAATTTACGGGAAAACACCAGATAACCAGTATGGCCCACCATCCTGGTTTTAGGTCGGGTGCCCTTTACTTTAACTTCAATTTCTCTTAATATACATTCTAAACTATTGAAATTTTCAAAACCAGCATTTTTGCATATTTTCTTTAGAAGCTGGACCTGTTCAATGTAGGGTGCATATACTGCTAACCATCCTCCTGTTTTTAAAGCTCCAAATGCTATATCAACAGCTTCCCATGGTTTAGGTAGATCAAAGAAAATTAAATCCACATCACGTTCTTTAATTCCTTCTTTTACATCCTGATTCTTCAGCTCAATATTTTTTATTCCGAATTGATCCAGGTTTTTTTGGGCAATTATGGAGAAATCTTCCCTTATTTCATAGGAATAGACCATTCCTTTTTCTCCCACCACATTGGAAAAATGCAAAGCTATGGCTCCGGCCCCGGTACCAGCATCCACCACCCTATCACCACACCCTAAACCGGTATAGGAAATAACTATCCCAATATCTTTAGGAAGTAAGATAGAACATCTCCTTTCCATAAGCTCAATAAAATCATTTACATTGGATTTAATTACTTTAAATTCCCGGGATAGATGACTAAGCAGGGTATCTCCTGGTTGGGCCTCTTCCAGGGCTTCTTTTTTTATGATTCCCAGATCGCTCTGGAAATCTTTTTCTGCATTAACCAGGTACTTTTTACCTCTCTCATCAATTAAAATTCTCAAATTTGATCACCTAAATAAAATTTATAAGAAAACTAGGTATTATTTAATAAGACTTTGTTCCGGGTCTTTATTTATTTTTTTAAAACTACTATCCACTACTTTTTTAATATTTCTAGCTATTTTTTTACCAATCCCATCTACCCTTTGCAAATCTTCAATGGAGGCATTAAATATTTCCTTCACCGAACCAAACTCTTCCATTAATTTTCGGGCATTAACCGGTCCAATACCAGGCAAGGATTCCACCACATAGAGCTGCTGTTCCCATAAAGTCAATGGCTTTTTATCAGTTCTAACCTGGATTTCTGGTCTATTATGCATCTGTTCTCTTATAGCAATCCTGCGTATCAAGGCGGCAGTATCCCCTGGGGAACGGGTGGGTATTATAGGGATTCCAAAATCCAGAGCCACTGCTGATAGAGCTCCTCTAATTGAATTAGGATTTATAAATCCAGAATACAGATTATCCCCCTCTAAAATCAAAAGAGGTTTGTTGAATTCTTCCACCATCTCTTTGGCCTGCTTATTCAGTCTCTGGTCTTTAATAGAGCTAACAAAATCCGAAGCTGTTTTTCTTTCAATGGCTACTTCTTCACTAATCTGGTAATCAGCCACTGCCAGAGGCTTTATTTTTACCTGAACATCCAGTTTATCAAGTTCACGCAGCACCCTGGAATTGATTTCCCGGGAGTCAGCATAGATTAAGGGCCGATCCTGCTTTTCTATTAGTTTAGAATTTTCCTTAATAGAATTCAGGGCGGAATCTTTATTCATATCCACCAGGTTTCCTGAGTTCAATTCCAGATTATCTAATAGTGCCGTTTTACCAAGTTCTTCCTGCATTTTCCTTTCTTTATGGACACTGGACCAGTAATAAGCTTCATCTCTAGTTTTTTCAGTAATAAGTACCATCATACGTCCGCTTTCTTTTCGACCAGTACGGCCACGACGCTGGATCATTCTTATTTCTGAAGGAACCGGCTCATACATCACCACCAGATCCACCGCCGGGATATCAATACCCTCTTCGGCCACACTGGTGGATAATAAAACCTCATATACTCCCTTACGGAAACCCTTTATAATCTCTTTTTGTTCTTTTTGGGTTAGTCCTTTTTCCCCATTACGCTTTCCCTGGCCAAAAAATTTAACTGCATTTATACCCTCTTTTAAACAACTCTTATGTATTAACTCCAGGGTATCCCGATACTGGGTAAATACAATTACTCTAGCTCCCTCATTTTTTAGTTCTTTAGTTAGAATTTTAATTAATTTATCTAATTTAGGATGTTCCACACCCTTTTCTAATGCTTTGCGGGTTAGAGTAACTGCCGGCCCAAAATCAGCATCCACCATCAGACCCCGGGCTGCTTTAGTATTCTTTTTCTTTAATCGTTTAAAGTACTCCTGGAGGGTTTTGATGCCCTGGGTTTCTAAAAGTTCCAGAGCATGCTGCACATTAAAAGCTGCAACTAAAAGTGAAATGGCTTTATAACATTCTTTAGGAGGGGTGGTACTCCGGGCAATACGATTTTGTACTTTATTTCGGGCACGTAAAAGATCTTTTTTACTAACAGAGATGGTAGGAATTACCTCCATACTTTTAAGCATTTTCAAACGGTGCTTAAGGGCCTTATCCAGGTGAGTTTTAATTTTTTCCATTTCCTCACCCATTTTCACCCTTACCCATTCTATTTCCACTGGATTAAAATATGGACTAACATCCGGGTCTTTTTCCCCCTTAATCATTACTTCCTGAATAAATAAATTATCACAAACAGACTTTATTTTATCCTTATCTGATCCTGGAGAAGCAGTAAGCCCCAGTATAAGAGGATTTTTAGCTTCCTGCAAATAACGCCCCGCCAGATAAACATAGGCATAGGATCCCACTCCCCGGTGGCACTCATCAAATACCAGAAGAGAAACATCTTTTAGAGTATAGCGATTATTAAGTAGATCTGATTCAACTGTCTGAGGGGTAGCACATATAACTTGCGACTCCTGCCACCTTTTTTTCCTATCATCAGTTTTTATAGCCCCGGTTAGGGAGGTGGCTGTAATGGTTAGAAAATCCCGAAAACTCTCTTCATGCTGGATTACCAGGGGTTTACTGGGAGCTAATACCAGCACTTTGGATCCTTTATATCTATTTAACCTATCGGCTGCCACTAATGCTGCTACAATAGTCTTACCTAAAGCAGTAGGGGCCACTATCATAGAATTACCCTTTTTTAAAACATCTGCAGCTAATAATTGTTGATAAAGCCGGGACTCAATTTTATCTACTTTAATCAGTGGATGTGCAATGTATTTTCCCATGATGAATTATATTTAAAACGAGAACATATAATGATTTATATATGGTAAAAAATAGACTTTAAATTACTTATAATGGTGATGTGAGTTCCACCAATAGTCTCTTTTTTAAAAGATGATGATTCCTGCTTAATAAAAAAGGAAAATTTATCCCTTGGGATTATAATTTCTTAATCAGTCCTTTTTTTTAATCAATTTTATTAGTATGCAATAATTAAAAATAATATTATAAATGGTGGAAATAATGGAAGTCTTAGCATTAACTCTGGCCTTGATTATATTACTGGGCCTTTTAGCCAGCCGATTTTTTTCCAGGATAGGATTTCCCGGACTATTTGGATTACTATTACTGGGAATACTGATAGGACCCTCCGGACTAAATTTAATCAGCGAATCCTTTTTAAATCTATCCGAGGATATACGGGTTATTGCACTTATTATTATTCTTTTACGGGCGGGTCTGGGACTTCACCGGGAAGCTATCCGTAAAGTTGGTTCCCATGCCCTGAAAATGAGTTTTATACCCTGTGTTATTGAAGGGGTGGCTATCATCTTCATATCTCAACAACTACTGGGATTATCTTTTTTAGAAGCAGGGATGCTGGGTTTTATCCTGGCCGCATCTTCTCCGGCCATTATTGTAACCCAGATGCTGTCCTTTATCTCCCAAAAAAAAGGAACCGCCAGAGGAATACCCACTCTCATTCTGGCCGGGTCTTCTGCTGATGATGTGGTATCTATCACTCTTTTTTCAGTATTTTTAGGGGCATACACTGGGGCTAATATTGATTTAACCTACCAGATTCTGGGAATACCCTTATCCCTGATATTGGGAGCAGCAGGTGGATTTATAATAGGTATTGGTTTGTTAAAACTCTTCCACTACTGGAAAATAAATGCCACCGAAAAAATATTCCTCATCCTGGCAGCAGCCATACTCCTTAAAGCATTGGGGGATCTTTTGAAGGGAACGGTACCGGTGGCCGGATTACTGGGAGTGATGATCATTGGCTTTGTTCTGGTTGACCGGGAGCCTAACCTGGGATATAAATTATCCCAAAAATTTGCCCGTATATGGCTTTTAGCGGAAATAGTACTTTTTGTACTGGTAGGAGCACAGGTGGACCTTTCCCTTTCATTTCAGGCCGGATGGGTGGGCCTGATTATAATTATGGGTGGTCTTTTAGCCCGTAGCTGTGGGGTTTACCTATCCTTACTGGGAAGTAAACTCAACTTAAAAGAAAAAGTATTCTGTATGGTTTCTTATACTCCTAAAGCCACGGTTCAAGCAGCTATAGGGCCCTTACCATTAGCTGCAGGGGTAATATCTGGGGAACTCATACTGGCTATTTCGGTTCTGGCTATTCTAATAACTGCACCCCTGGGGGCGGCGGCCATAAAATTCACCGGGGAGAGATTTTTAAGTTCTGATTAGTCTACCTGAAATAAATTAATCTAAATCAAGGAGGTTTTCTATTTCATCAAAAACCACCTCCAGGCCACACATACTGGGTACGTAGTTGGCGGCCTTAGCTGAATCCACACCAATAACCTCATAATCCAGCTCTTCAATAGGAGCCACCACCATACATGTATCAAATACCAGTCTGCCACCAGATTGTTCTATAATTTTAGTATAGCCCATTCTATCTGCGGCAGTCTTCATATTTATGGAAGTACACAGCCACAAATCATTTTTAAGTTTTTTACCCTTCAGGATTTCTGCCACCTTCCTTATTTCTTCTAAGGAAGCATGAGGACATCCCAGACATACCAGGTCCGGTTTAAGGGAGGTGGTAGATAATTTCTCTTTTACTTCCTCCAGATTATTTCTATCCACAAACAGTGTATCATCTGCTTCTTCAGGAAGAGCATCCTTATACTCTGGAGTGATTCCTTCTATATGGTAAAGGGCCACCGCACCAGAAGAAGCTAAAGCTGCACCCAGTCCCTTTAAATTATCATTAAGGGGACGGTTTTTTAATTTAAAATAGGGTTTACCTTCTTTAACGGTCTGTCCCACCAGGTATCCCAGGGCCCCATAATCTGTGCCCTGTATTTCACATTCCAGCTCCACCACCAGGTCACTTTTCCGGTTTTCTGGTAAATGATAACCATAACAGGCAGTTTTACCACATATAGCTGCAGCAAGTGCACCTGGTCCTCCTTCACGGTTGCTCATAGCACCTAAAATGGAGTTAGCATAGGCCACCGCAGAAGACTCTGACCAGGCAATATGGGAACCTTTTAAAGGTACGTTACCAATAAGATAAGGGGTACAGGTACAGGTGGTCATCACATCCATTTTACCATAGGCTTCCACTATCCTATGCTGCTGGGTGGTGAATTCTGGTGAAAAACCTAATTCTTCCCATTTTTCCAGATCCACCCCGGCAGGGTTCAGGGTGGAGGCCACCCTGGTTCGAGCCTGGGTATCCCGGGCCAAATCTTCCAGATACTCCAGTCCCGCATCCCCTATGGTTTTATATGATACTCCTGAAACCTGGGCGGAGGTGATGTTTACCAATCTTTCTGCCTGATATATATCTCCCAGGGCTACCAGAATCTCCATACTTTTTTTAATGGTTTCTCCATATTCGCCCTGGTACATTTTTTCTTCTTCACCGGTGAGGTACATAGTAATCCCTTTAGTATGAATAAATAAAATTATTTTTTAATTAGAATATATCTTCCCTGGCCTTAATATTTTTTAAAAAAAGTAAATTTAAAAATTAATTTTTTCTAGTTAATACTATAAAATAAAAAAAAATAAGAATAGGAATAACTACTCTTCCAGCTGATAACTGGTTATTTCATCAACCAGTGATAGGAAGTTATCCATTTCCTTGTAGGGTATCATAGCTCCGGCAGCAATATCATGCCCTCCACCGGTACCTCCAAAGCTTTTGGAAGCATCATCCAGGGATTTTCCTAAATCCACGCCCCTGGAAATCATTTCCCTGGTGGTACGGCCGGATATTTTAACCATATTATCCATACGGGCCAGAGCTAAAAGGGGTTTTTCTGGATCCAGGGTTTCCATGGAAAGGGCTATACTGGATATGGTTCCCAGCACACTTTTACGGAGCTTATCTTCGGTGTAAAGGTACTGTATATTTTCCAGGACCATGGAACCTTCCCTTTTTATCCAATCCAATCCTTTAACTAGATTTTCCCGGTACTTGCGCTGCAAATCCAGGGCCACCTCCAGAGCATCACTTTTTTCTCCCAGACAGATTCCCATTCCCAGACCATATTTTTTATTTTTTCCACAGGCATCCAGCACCCGGGAGAGGTCTTCAATATTTTTCAGGGAGGGCCGCTCATGGGGGTTAGAATAAACATCCCCAAAGATTTCTGGATTAAGACGAACAAGTTCCTCTTTCAGGATATCCCTTTCTTCATTCCCTAAATCTGCGAACTTAATCCCATAGGAGAGTCCCATCTTTTCCAGAAATGCCATGGAACCTTCCACATCACCGGTTATACCCGGCAGGATCGGCTGGAAGGTATAGGCCAGAGATTTATAAATTGGCTCTTCAGCCTTGGATGCAATTTTCAGGTCCTGATGAATTTCAACGGACCCCGCTTCCAGTCCTTCTTCTAAAATCAGCTTATTTGGTCCTATAAATCCATCATAATACTGCATGTCGCCAAAAGCACCAGCCAGGGCCAGACCAGCCAGGGATTGTTTTTCCATTCCACGCATACACAGGTAGGCCACACCAGAAGCACTGACCTCCTTACTACCATCCACTCCAAATAAATGGGGATTGACGTGGGTGATTTTTTCAGGGACCTCAAAATCAGATGGTTGATGGTGATCAGCTATAATCACCTCTCCTTTTATACGGGAGATGGCCTCCACATAGGCACTGCCCATATCGCAGAAAAAGAATAACTGATATTTATCCCGGGCGAGTTTCTGGATGAAACTTTCTTTAAGCCGGGGTATGATGGTGAGGTGGTATTGACCGCCTTCCTGGGTGATGGTGTTGGCCACCACCCCGGCTGCAGAAAGGCCGTCGGCATCATTATGGGATATCAGCCGGACGATATTACCCTGCTTTAGATGCTTTTTCAGGATCTCACAGGCTTCATCAGCCTTATTTAACAAGGAGCGCTGCTTTTTGTGGGTCATATCTCCAGCCTTCTGGTAAAACGCCTTCATTGACGTAGTACCTACCCAGACGCCTGATCTGAGACTCTATTATCTGTAATCCCCGCTTGGTATGCAGATCCTTATGGTTTTCCTTAAGGTGGTCCCGGATATTTACTGCTTTACGGATGAGGTTCATGATATCCTCAGGATATTCTTCCTTTTGCCCGTGATCAGCTAAAATCTGGGTGATTTTCTTACCAGTAACCATTTTAACATTAGGTATACCGTACTGGTCCCTTAATATTATTCCTATTTTACTGGTGGAATTTCCTTCTTTATTGTATTTTAAAATTAGTTCTTCTATTTCTTCATTGGAGTATTCAACCCATTCAGGTTTAGTTACCATATCTATTCACCTCTAAGTTAGATAATATTTAGCTTGAATAATTTTTTTTAGACCTCAATCCCGGGATTGGTTTTTATACCACCTGGCAAATTGCTCCAGGGAACGACTACGATGAGAAAATTGATTCTTCTTATGAGTAGTTAGTTCTCCAAAAGTTTTATCCATATCTTCCGGATAAAATAGGGGATCAAATGCAAAGCCTAAATTTCCTTTTTCTATATTAGAAATCCGTCCTTTAACCACACCTAAAAAAATCTTGGGCTCGGCATTGGGGGCGCAGTACCCAACCACCGACCTGAATTCGGCATAGCGGTTTTTGACGTTTTCCATTAATTTTAAGATTCCCTTATTACCTAGGGTGTCCTGCACATAGGCAGAATAAGGACCAGGAAACCAATTCAAAGCTTTTATAAACAGTCCGGCATCTTCCACAATAACCGGTTCTTCTAATTTTTGGGCAGCATATTTTGCACCGAACCGGGCCACTTCCTCCAGGGTCCCCTGGGGTTCCATATAACCCAGATTCATATGCTGAATTTTTAATCCAAATTTCAGAAAGATTTTTTCTGCTTCTTCTACTTTGTGTTTGTTACCGGTTATAAAGTTAATGGCAGGGGGCACTTTAATCACTCTACTTACTTATTATATTTAGGAATATTTTTTCGACAAAATGATTTTATTTTTAGATAAAGGGGAATATATTATTTTTATTACCTCTCAATTAATCTTAAGTGCTACTTTTCCTGGAAAAAACCTTATTAAAGAGTGAACTATGAATTTATACTATTGGATCAGGTATATGTTATGGGGCGAGATAATCCAGAGTTTATTATCATTTGAGTCATGATAAACAAATGTTATGAGGGAAATACTTCTATTAAACTTAGCGGACGTTAATATAGATGGAGTGAATTATTATGATAAAATATAAGAATATAATTTATTATACGAGTATTGCAGCGATAGGTGTATTTTTATCATTCTTGATTACAGGAAACCCTCTTCAATTAGGGTTTTTTATATTAATTAGTTTTGGGTTATTAATGCTCTTAGCCTTAAATAATTGGAAAAATTACACATATTATCTTCCTCTGGCATCCCTGTTAATAATAGAAGCAGTGATACTATTTTATTTAGCATGGAATAAATCGATTTACCTTAATGATTCAGTAGATCTTATATCCTTTTTAATCCAAATTCCAGGTTTAATTCTTTTTAGCATAATATATATCTATTATTATCGCCATAGGGATAAATTAATAGTATCCTGGAATAAATAAATACAAAAATAATCTTTTTTTAAGAAATAGACTTAACTAATCCTGAATTAATATAAACATAAACCGTGGAGGGGATATACTTAAGTGCTAGTTTACTATGTAATAAACTAACTTTCATTAATAGGTCATCCCCGGCACCATAATTAACTCACTTAAGTGAGTTTTAAAAATTATTTTTACTAAAAAAACTTATCACCAGTACCTTCCCCGACTTTCTATTTCTTCAATCTTCCTCAGGACCTTCTCATAATCTGGAGCAATCTCATAACCTTTTAAAATTTCTTTAAAGCACTCTGCACTGATTTTATTATGTATTCCTGAAATTGCTTTTTTAAATACCAGTAAATCCACACCCTTATCCTCTACCAGATCTGAAAACCGTCCCAGACCAAAATCAATGAAAACCACATCATTATCACTTAAAATCAGGTTGGAAGTGGTTAAATCCCCATGGATTATCTCTGCCGAATGCAGAAGGCCGATTTTACGTCCTATTTCCTGGCATAAGTTTCGCCTCCGGGATTTTTCCAGGTGAGGGAGTACATCCTTTACCATCTGCCCGGAAATCTTCTCCATATACAGGGCTTTTTCTTGTAAATCAATATTATATAAAACCGGGGTTCTAACCCCCTGTTTTTTAGCTTCTCCAATTAAACGGGCTTCCCTTTTGCTTCGAGATTTACGTAAATAATCATCCAGCTCCTTAATACGGTATCCTTTAGGGATTCTTTTTTTAATTAAAATGTCCTGGGAAAGCCATTCACCTTCCAGGATATTGGCCTCTGCACCTTTGGCCAGAAGTTCTTGGGGTAATTTTAGGCGCTTTTTAGAGCTTTCCATCCAGGGAACATCCACCTGATCGGTACGGTAGCGCTGAATAACTTTAGTATCCTTCAGTTTCTGACCACCCCTATCTTCATATACCAGCTGCCCCATCCAGGCAATCATGGCCCCATTATCCCCACAGTATTCTCCTGGGGGTATGAAAAAATCAGCATAATGCTCCTTACTCATTTGGGATACCATATCCCGCAGGCGCTCGTTAACTGCCACCCCACCACAGAGCATCACTTCTTTTTTCTGCGTATGGGCCAGGGCCCGTTCAGTTACCTCCACCAGCATCCCAAAGGCAGTTTCCTGTAAACTGTAGGATAGGTCCTCCAGGGAGGCACCTTTCTCTCTTTTTCGCAGTGCTGCCGTAAGTAGTCCTGAAAAAGATAAATCCATACCCTTCACTGTATAGGGTAGCTGGATATAATTTGAAGATTCCCGGGATAGTTTTTCTACCTTAGGACCTCCCGGGTGTCCCAGACCCACTTCCCGGGAGAATTGATCCAGGCAGTTTCCCAGGGCAATATCCAGGGTCTCTCCAAAAACCCGGTAGCGACCTTCGGCAAAGGCAATAACCTGGGTGTTACCACCACTCACATACAATGAAACCGGATCTTCTGCCCCGGTGGTTAAGCGACCTATCTCCACATGCCCCAGGCAGTGATTAACCCCTACAATAGGTATTTCTAAGGACAGGGATAGGGCCCGGGCTGCAGTGGCGGTGGTTCTAAGGGCAGGTCCCAGACCAGGTCCCTGGGAAAATGCTACCAGATCCAAATCTTTTAAACCTATTTTAGCTTTTTCAAGGGCCTCTTTTACCAGCACGGGAATCCAATACGCGTGGTGCTCTGATGCTTCCCGGGGATGAATACCCCCTGCAGGGGGAATTAATTGTTTTCCCACCGAGGATAGTATGTTACCCTGGCTATCCACAATACCCACCCCTGTTTTTTCTGCGGTTCCTTCTATTCCCAGGGAAATTATTATTTTATCCATACCCATAAATCCTAATATTTTTTTTAATAAGCTAGTCCTGAAATTCAAAATTTTTTATTTAAATTAGTTTCATTATTTCTTTTAACCTTATTTAATCTTAATACAATAACTAATTTTTTCAACTTTTACACTTGCAATCTACCTCTTTATTATTATTTTAAACTAAGATTATCTTAAAAAAAAGCCGGTATTTTACTTATTTAATAATAATTTTAATTAATATCCTGTTATAATCTTTAATTCTATTACATACAACTGATATTACTCCTGAAAGCTATATTAGACATTTTTTAATTTTTCACGTTTTTCAGGAGAGTTTTTAGATAAATCCGGACTTTTCAATAAAAAAAATAGAAATATTTTAGTATATCTTAGGATATATAATTGGAGTGCATATCCAAAATTGCATAGGGAGGTGATAATGTGAAAAAAGATATGCATAAACGGCTAGCGATCATTACTGCCACTCTTTTTTTAGTCCTTGTGCTGGCTGGTTCAGTTTCGGCAGCAAGTGACATTGGGGTTGAAAAGATGGTGAATGATACCACCCCTAATGTGGGGGATTCTGTTGATTTTGCCATTACTGCTACAAATTATGGACCAGATGCAGCTTCTCAAGTAGTTATACAGGACTACATGAGCAAGGAAAGTAATGGATTTGAGTATGTGAGCCATACTGCTACTCAGGGTACCTATGATCCCTCAAATGGACTGTGGATTATAGATAATTTTGCCAATGGAGCTACTGCTACCTTGAATATACAGGCACTGGTAATGGACTCAGGAAACGTAACCAATATTGCAGCCAAACTACTACCACTACCCAGTCCCTTAGGGGATGATCCAAATCCTGCCAATGATGTGGATTCTGTGACCATGGAAGTACCACCGGCGGCAGATGTGGGTGTGGAAAAATGGGTGGACAACGATCGACCCAATATTGGAGATATTCTTAGATTCTATATAGAAGTATTCAATAATGGACCAGACAATGCTGCCAACATAACGGTGGTGGATTTACTACCTATTGATGTAGGTATTAACCCGGGGGAAAATTTATTTGTATACCAGGACTGGATACGCTTACCAGATGACTTTACATCAGCAAGTTTAATTTTTGACGATGTTACCAACACCTGGACCATCTTCTTTGCTAATATAAATCCTGGCGACTACGGATTAGTGTATCTGGATATATTACTAAACAATACCGGTGATGCAGGAAACTTCTTTACCAATACTGCAACTAAAACCGCTTCCAGTCCCTATGATTGGAACACTACTAATGATCAGTCTTCAGTGGACTTTTATATACCACGGGCAGACTGGACCCTGACTAAAACGGTGGATGATGTTACTCCTAATGTGGGTGACCTGATTACCTGGATAGTAACCTATACCAACACCGGACCGGACAATGCCACAGGAATCATTATCAATGATGTAATACCTGCTGGTTTGAATGTTCAAAGCCTGGTTTTATCTACTGGAACTTACGATGCCATGACTGGTGATTGGAGTATTCCTTTCCTGACCAGCGGAGCAAACGCCACTTTAACCGTGGTAACTGAAGTAACTTCTGCTATTGCCGGAACCGTAACCACTAACGTGGCTACCAAAACGGCACAAAACGAGTATGGTGAAGGCCCGGACTTTGCTGCTCAGGCAATATATGTACCGGTGGCTGATGTGGCCATAACCAAAACCGTTAATAACACCACTCCCAATTACTGGGATTCTGTAATCTGGACGGTAACGGTAACCAACAATGGTCCGGACACCGCAGAAGATGTGGTGGTACTGGATGTACCAAGCTCAGGACTGGTAATTCTGGATGCGGTAGTATCCCAGGGTAGTTTATTTGGAACCACCTGGTTTGTAGGAAATCTGGCTAATGGTGCCACTGCTACTTTAAACATAACCACTCTAATTAATGCTACTGGGGTGTTAAATAACACGGTTTATGTGGGTGCTGAAACCTATGACAACGACACCACCAATAACCAGGACACTACTTCAGTGAATGTTCCACCAGCTGCAGATATTGCTGTGGTTAAGACTGCAGATAATTATACACCTAATTACTGGGATATTGTGACCTTCACCATTGAGGTGACCAACAATGGACCAGATGCTGCACCAGGAGGACCAGATGCTCTTCGTATCAGAGACTTCTTACCTGCCGGCATGACCTTTGTGGATGCCTGGGCCAGTGTACCACTGGTATGGGACCTGAATGTAGCCGGTGATGTGGTTCGATTCAGAAACTTTGCTGACGACCTCTTACCTGGTGAAACTGTATATTTATATGTACAGGCTCGTGTAACTCAATCCAATACTACCATGAACAATACCGCCAGTAGAATACCCAACACCAACGACGTATATGACCCGGATCCATCCAATGACTCTTCCACCATTACCTTAACTGTACCACCAGCTGCAGATGTAGCGGTATTTAAATCTGTAACAGGAGCTAAAGAGGTAAGTAGAAACTACAACGATGTACTATGGTTCTGGATAGATATAATTAACTATGGACCAGATACGGCCAATAATGTGGTGCTTACTGATTTCTTCCCGGCTGGGCTGGAATATGTGAGCCATGGTGTGGCCCAAGGTACCTTTGATCCCCTCACCGGAATCTGGAATGTGGGAACAGTACCATCAGGGGCTTATATTATAGGAGACTTCTACTACCGCATCGTGACCAGCAATACCACCATCATAAACTTCGCCGAGGTAATCGCCGATGAATATGATTGGAACATGACCAACAACATATCCAACGCCACCATCAATGTACCACCGGCAGTGGATATCGAGGTTAATAAGACAGTGGATAATCCCACTCCTAATTACCTGGATACTGTACTGTGGACAGTTAGTGTAACTAACAATGGACCTGATGTGGCCAACAATATAGTTATTGGGGATATACCTGATGCAGGATTAACCATTACTAACTTGGTGGTAACTAAAGGTGTATTTGGTGTTAACTGGGTTATTGATACTTTATCCGTGGGTGAAACAGCTTACATGTACATAACCACCCTCATAACCGCTTCCAACACTACTCTAAATAACACGGCTTATCTTATAAGCGTGGATGAGTATGAATGGGACGAAACCAATGACTCAAGCACCGCCAGTGTGGATGTAGCTGCTGCTGCGGACTTACTGGTTAGTAAAACTGCCAGTACTACTACGCCAAGCATTGGACAAATTGTTCAGTTTGTAATTACTGTAGTGAATGCTGGACCAGATAATGCCACCAATGTAGTGGTTAATGATCTCTTGCCGGCCGGTTTAACCTTCTTTGCAGGAAGTACTACCAAAGGTACCTACAACGTAGTTGATGGTATCTGGACTATTGGTGACCTTAATGTTTTAGAAGCTGCTCAGTTAATCATCTTTGCAGTGGTTGAGCCAGCCATGGGAACTAATGTGACCAATACCGCCGATATAAGTGGTGATGAGTACGACCCATTCCTTGAAAACAATCATAGTAGTGTAACCCTTCAATTACCTGTTAGTGACTTATCAGTGACAAAAACTGCTGACAATACCAGTGTGAATGTGGGAGATACCGTCATATGGACGGTTACTTTAACCAATAACGGCCCGGCTAATGCCACCAACATTGAATTAACTGATGTTCCTCCAGCTGGTTTTGCCATTAACAGTGTGACTCCTTCTGTGGGTACCTTTGATGGTATGACTGGAGTATGGAGTATTCCATCACTTTTAGTCGGTCAAATAGCCACTCTGGTTATTGATACTACTGCCCAGGCTTCTGCAGCTGGAACCAATCAGACCAACACCATCACCGTAACGGCCCTGGATCAATATGATCCCAGCCCAGCTTCAGATAGTGCTACGGTGTATGTGAAAGCTGCGGATGTTGCTGTAACTAAAACAGTAAATAACGCCACTCCTAACTACCTGCAAAACGTTACCTGGACGGTAACTGCAACCAACAACGGACCGGACACGGCAACTGGCGTACAGATTACGGATATTCCACCAGCAGGCTTAAATGTACTTTCTGTGACTCCGTCACAGGGTACCTTTGATGCTATGACTGGAGTATGGAATGTAGGTACTCTGGCCAATGGTGCTTCTGCCACTTTAACCATAATTACCCAGGTTACCATGGCCAACACCACCATTACCAACACCGCTACTAAAACTGCGGAAAATGAGTACGACCCTAATCCCGCCAATGATAGCGACTCTGCTACCATCACCGTGCCTCCATCAGCGGATATTGGAGTGACCAAAACGGTGAATATGAACAATCCTCTGGTTTGTGAAAACTTCACCTGGACGGTTACCGTGACCAATAATGGTCCTAATGATGCAACCGGGGTACAGGTTACTGATATTCCACCAGCCTTACTTAATGTGGTTTCTGTGACTCCGTCACAGGGTACCTTTGTAGGTGGAGTATGGTCAGTGGGCACTCTCCTCAATGGAGAATCTGCAACTTTAACCATTGTAACCAACGCTACTGCTGCTGCATCAGGTCAAACCATCACTAACACTGCTACTAAAACCGCGGCCGATCAATATGATTGGAACCCGGCCAATAACAGTGACAGTGAAAGTGTTTCTGTGCCTGCTAATAAGACCTTCACTTTAAATGTAAGGAATAATGGCAGTGCCCGGATTCATGGTATCTACTATGTGACGGTTTACCGCCCTTGCGGAGCACCGGCAATCTTCAATAAGTACGAGTTCTACTTGAACCCTGGTCAATCTATTTCCTACAATGTAGGAACGTTTGCGGTGGGTACCCGTATCAGTACCGATCAGTTCATCTACAATACGGCTACAACTGCCCGGACGGTTAGTGTGACCAATACCTGGGGATCCACTGGCGTGCCCTCATATGTGCAAAACTATGTGGTAGCCAATGTACCAGGTAATCAGGCTCGAGCTGCTCTGGCCCGATACCGGTTTACCATGAACCGTAACAATATTGGAGTAGAGGTTGTAAGACTACCCGCAATACTATAAAAAAACTAATTTACCCCTTTTTTTCTTTTTTTTAAATAAACTAAGCCCTGTTTTTAATACATCTTTTTATAATCTTCATCCCTACAGATTCCATAAAAAAAAGCATATAGGGTAGGTAAGTTAATCTCATATTAATTTAGCTAATGGTGATGATTATGTATGATGGATTAACTAACTATGGTAAAACTGATTTCCTATCCCAATTACAAAATAAAAAAACACTATTTTTATGTGCCATTGCCACCACCGCCACCTCCCGCATACCCGGGATAACCGGGGCGGGGGCCACACCAGAATTAACGGAATACACTCCTGCTGCAGATGTGGAGCTCATTGTACATGGTAAACCACTTTGTCTTCCTGAAATCCCCCAGACTATTATAAAAGGTGAAGCGGCACCTACCCCGGCAGTAATTACCAAGGCCGCCCTGGAACTTTCAGATATTCCTATAATTGTTGCTGATGCCGGTGCCAGAATAAAACCAGATATTCCTTATATTAAACTGGGCAATAAACCAGGAGAAGATGTACGAACTGGAAAAGCGGTTGTAAATGCAAAAGAGATATTTGAGAAAGGAGTAATGCTGGGGAAAACTTTATCCAAATTAACCAATCATCTTGTAATTGGAGAAAGTACTCCTGCAGGCACAACCACTGCTTTAGGCGTTTTAACCGCGTTAGGCTACGATGCAAAGGAAAAGGTAAGTGGCAGCATGCCTGAAAACCCCCACCATTTAAAATATGATGTGATACAGGAAGGACTTAAAGCTGCAGGATATGAGGAAGGAGAAATTGTGGAAGATGCCCTGCGGGCGGTTGAAATCGTGGGAGATCCTATGATTGCATCTGTAGCAGGGATGGTGATGGGTTCAACGGTACCGGTTACACTGGCAGGAGGTACCCAGATGACTGCCGTGTGTTCTGTTATTAAAGGCATGGAAAACAAATTTGATTTTTCTAATTTATGCATTGCAACAACTATTTTCGTTGCAGAAGACGAATCAGCGGATATTAACCATATAACCCATCAAATTGATGATATTCCCATTTTTGCAGTTGATCCTGAATTTGAAAAATCATCAGTTCCAGGGCTAAAAAGTTACTTAGATGGCTCTGTAAAAGAAGGAGTAGGTGCAGGTGGAGCAATGATGGCTGCTATGCTTCAAGAAGTTCCTATTGATAATATAAGGTTTAAAATTGAGGAATTATGTAATAAGATTTTTTAGTTTAGCTACTACGGTGGAAAAATGGACATTTCGTATATTATACTGGCAATACTAATCCTAATAATTGTTTACTTAACTTATAGTTACAATCGCCTTATAAAAACGCGAAACATGGTTGATACTGCTTATTCAAATATTGACACTCTCTTACAAAAGCGTTTTGACCTGGTTCCCAATCTGGTGAGCACAGTTAAAGGGTATATGAAGCATGAGCGTGAACTTCTGGAAACTGTCACCAGGGCTAGAAGTGACTGGATGAATGCTTCCACTATACAGGAAAACGCAGGAGCAGATAATATTGCAAAAGAAGCCCTTAAATCTATTTTTGCTGTGGCAGAAAATTATCCGGACCTTAAAGCTAACCAGAATTTCTTATTACTCCAGGAAGAACTGGTGGGAATAGAAAATAAAATAGCCTATGCCCGACAACGCTATAACCGAACTGTTCTGGATTTAAATAATGCCATTCAACAGTTTCCAACTAATCTGATTGCCCACTTTTTCCGATTCCAGAGCAGGGAATTTTTTGAAGTTGAATCACTAAAAGCACGGGAAGTCCCCCAGGTAAAATATGATGGTGATGAATAATGGATCCTATTTATAAAAGTATCGCAGCTAATAAAAGATGGACCTATCTTTTCTTTTCTTTTTACGCTATCTTACTTGCTATAATAGGATATTCAATCGGATTATACTTTAATTCCATTACCCTGGGCCTTTTTATTGCTGGTATAATTTTTGCCCTTGCTCTTGTGGTGAGCTACTATGGAGGACAAAGTGTAATTACCAGTATGGCCGGTGCAAGGGAGGTATCCAAACAGGAAGAACCTTACCTTTATAACACTGTAGAAGCTTTGAGTATAGCAGCTGGTCTTCCCCTGCCCAAGTTATACCTGATAGACACTGATGTGCCCAATGCTTTTGCTGCGGGTCGTAATCCTGAAAATGCCAGCATCACAGTTACCACGGGTTTAATGGAACGACTGGACCGTCTGGAGCTGGAAGGGGTTATAGCTCATGAGATGGCACACATAAGAAATTATGATGTTCTACTTGCTACAGTAGCAGTTGTTTTAGCAGGGACCATTGTATTCTTAGGATATATGGCCCGTTATTCTGCTTATGGAGGTTTATTTCGAGGAAGGGATCGTGGAGGCTCAGCCGGGATAATATTTTTAATTCTTACCCTGGTTCTAATTATCCTGGCTCCACTATTTGCACAACTACTCAAATTTGCAATCTCCCGTAAACGGGAGTTCCTGGCAGATGCTACTGGAGCGGATCTCACCGGATACCCGGAGGGATTGGCCAGTGCTCTGGAGAAAATTAGTACCATGCAAAAACCCAAAAGTAAAATTCAAAACACAGCTCTTAATGGTATTTATATTATAAATCCAGCCATCGGCGCTAATACAGTCAGTAATCTTTTTTCTACTCATCCTCCCACCGAGGAGAGAGTCAGAAAACTACGTGAAATGGAGTTTTAAATTACAAATAAATCTTAAAAAACCATTACAATTACATTATAAGCAGCAGTTTCCAGTGATAAAAGAAAAAATGAATTGAGGTTTTATTTGCTAGTAATTAATTCCAAAAAAAAAGAATATTTTTTTTGTTTAATATAAGATGCTAAATATTATAGTCAAGAGCCCTACTATCCAGCAGTAATAGGCGAACATCATTAAACTTCTTTCTTTAATTATTTTTAACAATAATTTTATAGCCAGATAGGCTGCCACTGCCGAGGCAATAAAACCGGCAATAAAAGCCGCGGCATTATTATCCAAAACTGAACCAATTTCCTGTACCTGTATTAGCCCGGCAGCTATGATAATAGGTATGGATAGTAAAAAACTGTAACGGGCTGCTAATTCCCTTTCTAGGCCTAAAAATAGGCCTGCGGATATGGTGGCACCGGATCGGGAAATCCCTGGAGCAATAGCACATCCCTGGGCAATACCTATTATCAGTGAAGTTTTTAAGCCCATATCTTTCACAGATCTATCCCCGGTACTGACTCTCTCTGAACCCCAGAGCAGCAAACCAGTTACTATTAAAAAAAATCCTACAGCAAGTAAATTAGTAAATAAAGATTCAAAGAAGTCTTTAAATAATAGTCCCATTAATCCCGCCGGTATGGTACCGAAGAGTATAAGCCAGGCTAATCTTTTAAAGGGATCTTCCTGAATTCCTTTTTTAAATTCACCCCGGGGCAGGTCCTTTAAGCTGGATAAGAAAGACCGAACCATATGTAAAAGGTCCTTACGGAAATAGCTCACCACCGCTACCAGACTGGCCAGATGCAGCATGGTATCAAAGGCCAGAGATTCCTGAACTCCTAAAATATTTGTTATAAATACTAAATGAGCTGAACTGCTTATAGGGAGAAATTCTGTTAGTCCCTGAACTATTCCAATAATTATTGCCTGTATAACATCCATTAAATCACCATTAATTGAATAAAAATTTAAAATTGTCTATTTCTCTGGAATACCCTGTTGTTCAGGATTACCATATATATTTTTGTTATAAGTTATAAGTTATAACTTATTTCTTACAACTTATAAGTTATAATCACTCCAGGTAAGTTAACCATCCCCAACGATCATCCACTTCAGCACGGAGTATCTGGAAGAAAGCCTGTTGCAACTTCTCTGTCACAGGCCCCCTCCCACCAGAACCCACATTTATTCTATCCACAGACCTTATAGGGGTTACTTCTGCTGCAGTACCAGTTAAGAAAATTTCATCAGCCACATATAACATTTCCCGGGGCATCTGCTCTTCCCTTACTTCTAAATCCATTTCTCTGGCCAGAATAATCACGGAATCACGGGTTATACCCTTTAAAAGAGAAGAAGCAAGTGGCGGAGTGTAGATAACCTCATCTTTTATTAAAAATATATTTTCTCCACTACCTTCACTAATCATACCCTGGTAGTCCAGTAATATTCCTTCATCATATCCATTTTCCAGTGCTTCCATTTTAACCAGCTGGGAATTCATGTAGTTGGCCCCTGCTTTGGCCATATTGGGCAGTGTATCTGGAGCCATACGCCTCCAGGTGGAAACACCCACATCCACTCCTACTTCCAGTGCTTCCTGTCCCAGGTAACTGCCCCATTTCCAGGCAGCAATCACCACTTCCAGAGGACTATTTAAAGGGTTAACTCCTAATTCCCCTTGACCTCTAAATACCACAGGACGGATATAGCACTCCTTTAAACCATTGGTTTTAATGGTTTCCCTTATTGCCTGAGATATTTCAGCGGGAGTATAAGGAATTTCCATACGGTAGATCCGGGCAGAATCAAATAATCTTTCTACATGCTCCTCAAGACGGAAAACTGCTGAACCCTGTTTATTGTGGTAGCAGCGTATTCCTTCAAATACACTGGAACCATAATGAACCACATGTGATAGAACATGTATATTTGCGTTTTTCCAACCTACTTGCTCTCCATTAAACCAAATTTTTCCATTTTTATCCCAGGCCATAATAAAACCCTCAGTTTAAGCTTATTGTAAATTTTTTATCATTATCTAAAATAGATTGGTGGTACCTGTTTTTAAATATATTCAACTATTTTTCTTATAGCCCCAACCCTCCCCCCAAAAAACTGAAATTTTATCCCGATATTTATAAACCACACCCAACCGGGAGTTTATGTATACTTATTTAATTATAAGTAAAATTACACTGTTTCCAGGGGATGCTTTTTGGAAAAGTTTATATAGGGAGGGGTGCAAAGTGTGATGTACGCGAGGGGCCGGTGGTCTAGGGGTATGATACCTCGCTTACAACGAGGTGATCACGAGTTCGAATCTCGTCCGGCCCATTTATCTCATTTTTTTAAATTAATTTACTAATTTGAAACTTATTTTCGTTCTAAAAACACGCGAGCTTCCACAGCCTTGTAAGTTTTTCCCTTATAATTAAAAGGACATTTTATGGCGTTATATGGACAAAAAGAAGCACATCTTAAACAGTATTCGCATTTAAGACCGTGTTGAGGATATTCATTTTTTTCTATTTTCCGGTTACCCACGGGACATAATTTAACACATATCCTGCATTTTTGACACAAATCATAATAGGTGGTAAGAGGTAGCAGGTTCTGATTTATTCTACTTCGGGTTAGGGCCAGACCAAAGATGGAAGCCAGGTACATGGCATCACTAATAAGAGGTACTCTTCCCCATCTTGCAGTTCCCTTTAAAAGACTCAGGGCATAATGTTCTGCTTTTAAGAGACCCTTTTCAATTTTTTCCTGGCATTTTTTCTCCGGGGCTATGTAGAATATATTGGAGGGCATGATAATCTCACAGGCCCCCAGGGGATGGTATCCTTTCCCGGTAAGTAGTTTTTTGAGGGGTCCAACTATACCTCCTGAAAAACTTCCCATGGTATCTACCATAAATATGGCTGTTCCTGGGGATTCTGGAAGTCTTTTAATAAAATCCCATACAAAATGGTAGGTTGATTGTTCTGCAACAGGAAAACCAAGACCAATTACATTGTTTAGATTTATCTTTTCTGGATTTGAATTTTCCAGGGGAAATAAATTAACTTTTAAGCCATGCTTTTCCCAAACCTCCTTCATCTTATGCACCACGAGATAGGTGTTACCTGTTCCTGAAAAGTAGTAAAAATCAATTTTATCATTTATCATTTTTTATTCACTATCCCTTCCTAAGAAGAATTATTTGAACTTGTTTATAGGGTTAACCTCGTTTATGGTAAAGAAACTTTTAACCATAAAAAAATAAATACTATAACTCACCAGGGGCCGGTGGTCTAGGGGTATGATACCTCGCTCACACCGAGGTGATCACGAGTTCGAATCTCGTCCGGCCCATTTATTCTAAGATTAAAAATTATTTTTATAAAATTAGATTATAAATTCTATTTAATTTTAAAAAAGAATATATGGTTCATAGTGCCTTTTTACAGGAATATAATTTGAATTATCAAGGCCAGCAATGATACAAAAAATACAGTGGTTCCTTTAACCAGTATTAAGGCCCCTTTTCTATCCAGTAAAAATACCAGTCCATAGGATAAAACCACACTGAGCAGTATTTTTATTATACCCAAAGTGCTGCTATTTAATGTTATGAAATACCCTATTAAATTGGCCAGTAGATAGGAAAGCCCGATTACCAGTAAAATTAAGACAATAGTGTTACTGAGTATACCCTGTATAAGGGGCCACCACTCAGTTTTAAACTGATCACGTTTTCTATTGAGGGATCCTTTAGAATCACTGTGGAAAAACGAACTTCTGGAAGATTCTGGGGGATTATATGAAATTTCAGCTCCTTCATATTCTTCCTCACCATATTCCTCTTCGACCATCATTTCTGGTGATCTTTTAGAGAATTTCTGGGCCAGTTTCAATAAACCATCCCTATCAATAAGCTTAATATTTCTACGGGCAGCATAATTTACAGCCTGGGAACTGTAAGCGGAAGTGGTCACAATTACTACTTTGGAGGCCTTTAATGTCTTTGCCACCATTTCCATTTCTTTTAAGATGTCTAAACCCACATTCCACTTTTCATCATAGTTTTTACAGGACACTACTACTCCAAAATCCCCCAGCACGGTAGGTAGAATACCATAAATATCTATAAGATGCCTTGAAGTTCTAAAGTCTTTGTAGACTTTAAAGCCAGATTCCTCCATTATCTTTGCTATGAATTCAACCAATCTGTTTTTTTGCAAGTTACCCACCTTCTGGAGATGAAAATTTATGCCCTAATTAAGAGATAATCTTTAATCCTTAATATTATTATAAACAGGTTATAATTAATATTTGCTTTTATAGTAGATAAGTACTCATCTGATTTTTAGCATTTCTTACATTAATATTCACCTTGTGGAGAAAATTAACCATTTGAAATACTCTCTTTAACTAGATTCCACAAAGTATTAAAAACTTCATACATATAAGTTGTATATGCAAATTTTGATAACCAACGATGATGGAGTAAATTCGTCCGGGATTATTGCCACCAGAAAATCAGTGGAAGGTTTAGGGGAAATATCAGTGGTAGCTCCTGCCACACAGCAAAGTGGAATAGGTCATGCACTTACCCTTTTTGAGCCTATAAGGGTTACAGATACTAATTTAAGGGATGGAAGCAGGGCTTTCTCAGTTTCAGGAACACCAACTGATGCGGTTATTATCTGGATCTTTGAATTAGCACAAAAAAAGCCAGATTTAGTTATATCTGGAATCAATGTAGGGGAAAATCTTGGAAAATCTGAATTAACTACTTCGGGAACAATAGGGGCTACCATGGAGGCGGCAACACATAAAATACCTTCCCTGGCAGTATCCTTACAGGTTACCCGGGGAGATATTAAATTCCATGATGGGCATGTGGATATCGACTTTTCCTTTGCCCAGAAAATAACCCGTAAGGTGGTTAAGCAGATTATAAAAAAGGGCATGCCTCAGGGCGTTGATTTCATGAATTTAAATATACCTGCCCATCCGGAAAGTGATGAAATTGTAATCACCCGGCTGGGGGAGAGAATGTACAAGGCTCACATCCAAAAGCGTCTTGATCCCCGTGGTAGGCCTTATTACTGGTTAGATGGTGATCCCGTTGAAGATGATAAGAAAGGAACCGATGTGCATACTCTTAAAGTTGAAAATAAGCCCAGCTTAACTCCACTTACTCTGGACTGTACCTACCCTCTGGAAATAAATAACTGGATGGAATAAAATCTATCAATTTACCTGTAATTTTTCTACCAGGCATATGCTAAGTAAGAGACCGTATTTACATACTTTATTATTAGTAAGGCATTTGCTTAAAGCTGAATCTATTTAAACCATAGTCTCCCTACATAGGTGATACCTTGGCCCTATATGGAGATAGGCCAATCAATTAAAACCTAATTAAAAATTAAATTATAGAGATTTTCTTTCATCAAAGTATATTAAGTTCTCTTAAAAGTCTATCTCTTTCTTTTCGAAGTTCTTCC
The DNA here is from genome assembly GCF_018141185.1 of Methanobacterium alkalithermotolerans. Lineage (NCBI taxonomy): Archaea > Methanobacteriati > Methanobacteriota > Methanobacteria > Methanobacteriales > Methanobacteriaceae > Methanobacterium > Methanobacterium alkalithermotolerans. Next base: position 1,296,336 of record NZ_CP058560.1, read on the forward strand.
AGTAATTCAGGATCGCAGTTTCCTAATTTTTCAAGATGGGCGATGGTAATAGTCACCGCTTCCAGGTTGGTTTCGATTTGGTTTACAGACATTAAATGACTCCGTTTTAAGATTTATTTAATTTAAATATACCATACTGTATAGGTACTGGTATCACCTAATGGTTTTATATATTTACTTATTAAATCATAATAATTATTTAATAGTGATAAAGATTTCTTTAGGGAAAAGTATATGCTATTCCGGCATTAAATTATGTTAAGAAATTAATAAGAGAGGTTAGGATGTCAAAACCAGATAGTGATTTTCAAGTAAATCGGCAGTTTCTGCGGTTTAAAGATAAGGATGTAGTAATAAGTTTAAAAAACAGAGAAGAAGATGAAGGTAAAGTTATAGCATTAGATAACTATCTAAACACTGTTATAGAGACAGATAATGGTATAAAATTCATAAAAGGCACTAAAATTGCATTTATTGCTTTAAAATAAACTATTTAAAATGCATTAGTGGAACCCTGTTGATTTTTAGATTTTTTTAATTTTAAAGTTCCCCAAATAAAAATGTTTTAAAATGAGTTCAGGGATAATATCCCTCAACTTTAATCCCTAAAATTTCTTTTTGGCCATTATAGATATCACGAGCAATCTGGGCACTGCCCATGGAACCGGAAGTAGGGGGAATGTGTATTACTGGTATCACTTCTTCCAGGTAATCCTTGAGGGCACCATAAAAATTTACAGGTTCCTGCAGGGCACCTATAGAACCGGTGAGTACCACCCCGTCCACTTTCTGGGCAATACCCAACAATCCCCATATCTCCATGACGATCGTCATGATCATGGTATCCAGTGCCAGGATGGCGGAATCATCCCCGGCCTGGAATTTTTCCAGTATTTCCTCTTTAACCTGGGAAACGGTGGTGTCCACTCCTGCAATTTTCACTGCTCCTGCATGGGAAAAGCAATCATTAGCGGTTCGATGTCCATCATCAATACTTCTTAACATTTCCAGATCCAGAGGACCATGCACCAGCCCCATAGCTCCTATACAGGCATCCATAGCTCCTCTGATTTTACATTTTTCCACTAAAAGGGTAACGGTATTAGAACTGATATCGGCCACAATCATGTTTTCCCATCCACTTTCCAGATAGGCATTATAGGCAATACTTACCTTTTCTGCACTGGCATGATGGGAATAAGCTGCCTTAAAACGAGGATCCATACAGGGGGTGTTTTTATGCAATCCCGGTATAAGCAGAATAGGAACTCCTGAGTTTTCCAGTTCACCATAAACCAGGGTACCTCCCCCGGTAACCTTGCCTGCACCACCAATGGATATAATTCCTCTTTTTTCCACCATTTCCAGGGGTTGTATGGTGTTAATACCATCTCCCATGGCATAGGTGATGGCCATGAGCTTAATTTTATCCAGGGGTACCCGGGAGGATAGTTCTTCCAGGGCAGATACTTCACCGGTAGAGAGTACTTCACGACTGATTTTAAAGTGTTCTACCTGCTTTTCATCTTCAGAAGGTAGAATGGTAAAGGATACTCCGGTAGTGCCGTGATCCATTCCTACAAATACCAATATATTCACCTTTTTTTATTGGAACTGGAAAAATTATTTTTCCAGTCCGCAGAGTTTTCTTAGCTTGGAGCCCTTCTTTTCAATCTGAAGTTCGCTTTCAATGTCCCTCATTCTCTTAAGCATAGGATTTCCGGCCTGATTTTCCAGGGCCCATTCCCGGGCAAATTTACCTTCCTGAATTTCTTTTAATATCCGGGCCATTTCCTCCTGGGTTTCAGAAGTTATGATTCTAGAACGTCGGCTTAATCCTCCAAACTCGGCGGTGTTACTTACATCGTGCCACATTCCGGCAAATCCTTTTTCATAAATCAAATCCACAATTAGCTTTAATTCATGGCAGGTTTCAAAGTAAGCCACTTCTGGTTGGTAACCAGCATCTACCAGGGTTTTAAATCCGGCCTTAATGAGTTCAGTTACCCCTCCACATAACACTGCCTGCTCTCCAAAGAGATCAGTTTCGGTTTCTTCCTGGAAAGTGGTTTCTAATATGCCTGCTCTGGCCAGTCCGCAGCCTTTACCCATGGCTAAAGCCATGTCTCGAGCATTTCCAGTGAAATCCTGTTCTACAGCAACCAGACCCGGGATTCCAAACCCTTCCAGGTAGGTCTTACGAACCATGGCCCCGGGACCTTTAGGAGCAATCATGGTCACATTCACATTTCCAGGGACCTTAATGTATCCAAAATGGATGTTGTATCCATGGGAAAATGATAGGGTGTTACCTTCTTCTAAATATGGCTTTATGGATTGTTCAAATACCGCAGACTGTATTTCATCTGGGATAAGGATATGGATGATATCCGCTACTTTTGATGCGTCTTCTATAGTCATGACCTTCATACCATCGTCATGGGCTGCCTGCCAGGAACTACCACCTTCTCTTAATCCAACCACAACATTTAAACCACTATCGGCCATATTTCGAGACTGGGCCATCCCTTGACTACCATATCCGATTACTGCAATAGTTTTATCTGCTAAAACCTGTGCATCTACATCTTTTTCATAATATATCTTCATTTGCCATCCTCCTAATAATAATTAAGGCAAAAAACTACCTTTTTTTTAAGTTAAAAATCATGATAACTAAGTTATGATTTAGTTATCATATAAATTTTAATTAAAGAACTTTATTTTACTAAAAAAATACTAATTTATTAAATTAATGGGAATACAGTTATTTTAAAAAATTAAAAACAGGGTTTAAACCATCAAATGGTTTTAATACCCCTTGAAATGGCAGTAGGCCCTGTACGTGCCAGTTCTTTAATTCCAAAATTCTTTAATAGATCAATAAGGGCCTGGATTTTTTCCGGGTCTCCGGTAATTTCCACGGTCAGGGTTTCCGGGCTCACATCTATGATTCGCCCCCGGAAAATACTGGCATACTGAATAACCTCGGAGCGAACTTTTTCCTGGGGAGCGTGCACTTTAATAAGGCACAGTTCCCTTTTAACCGTACTTTCCATTTCCAGATCTCGGACTTTTATCACATCAACCAGTTTATTTAATTGCTTGGTGATTTGTTCCAGCACCTTGTCATCACCCTGGGCAATGATGGTCATACGGGCCAGTTTTTCTTTTTCTGATTCTCCTACAGTTATGGTATCTATGTTAAATCCTCTACGGGTAAATAATCCAGCCACACGTTGTAAAACACCCGGCTTGTGTTCTACCAGGGCACTGATGATATGAGTTCTTTCATCCATCCTAATCACCTTCCGCCTTTTTAGCAGGATTTTTATAAGTAACTTCTCCCGGACGCTCTCTTTCCACTTTATATTCACCTATAATCTCGGTTAAGCCACATCCCGGGGGAACCATGGGTAAAATTTCATCAGGATCAATTATGATATCCAGCAATGTTGGTTCCCCTGATTTAATAGCATTTTTAAGTGCTTCTTGTGTTTCGCCGGGTTTTTCTACCCTTTCAGCCCGTACTCCAAATGCTTCAGCTAACTTAACAAAGTCTGGTACTTTTCCCAGGTGGGTGTGGGACATACGTTCATCATAGAATAGTTTTTGCCACTGGGCCACCATACCCAGGAAACGGTTATCCAGTACACAAACCACCACCGGAATGTCGTACTCTTTAACGGTGGCCAGATCCTGGCACACCATTAAAAATCCACCATCTCCACAAACAGAAACCACATCATTTTCAGGAAGAGCCACTTTAGCCCCTATGGCTGATGGGAATCCGAATCCCATGGTTCCCAGTCCTCCGGAGGATATGAATTTACGTGGTTTTTGGGTCCGGTAAAAATGAGCCATCCACATCTGGTTTTGACCAACATCGGTGGTCAATATTGTTTCATTGTCAACTGCATTCATGATCTCTTTAATAACCTGCTGTGGTTTAAGAGGAACGTCATTTTCAAAGGATAAACGGGGGATACAACTTGTTTTAAATTCACAAACGTGATTAAACCATTTTTTATTATCAATGGCTTCATTTTTCTTTAAAAGAGGCATTAGTTGTTGCAGGACTGTTTTAGCATCTCCTACAATGGGAACTGCTACCTCCACATTTTTACCTATTTCTGCAGGATCCACATCTATATGTATTATCCTGGCGTTTTTTGCAAATTCTGCAATATTGCCGGTGGTCCTATCTGAGAAGCGGCATCCTACTGCCACCAGACAATCACATTCATCCACGGTTATGTTGGCCACCTTTCTCCCATGCATACCCAGCATACCCATGGAGGCGGGTTCATCTTCAGAAAAAGATCCTTTACCCAGAAGGGTGGTGGTGACCGGTGCATTAATTAACTCAGATAATTCTTTAATTTCTGGAGATGCACCAGAAATTATTACTCCTCCACCTGATAATATGACTGGTTTTTTGGCTTTTTTTATGGCCTGGGCTGCTTTTTTAATTTGTAAGGGGTGGCCTTTTAAATTAGGTTTGTAACCAGGCAATTCCAGTGATTCAGACCGGTATTCATCCAGTTCCTGTTCCTGGATATCTTTAGGTAAATCAATTACTACTGGACCGGGTCGACCAGAAAGTGCAATTTCAAAACCGGATTTGATCATACCTGGAATTTCATTGGCATCACTGGGCTGGAAATTGTGTTTGGTTATGGGAATGGTAATCCCGATCATGTCCACTTCCTGAAAGGCATCATTTCCAATTAAATGGGTAGGTACCTGTCCGGCAATGGCCATTACCGGGGCAGAATCCATATTTGCCGTGGCAATCCCGGTAATCAGGTTGGTGGCACCAGGGCCAGAAGTGGCAATACATACTCCCACTTTTCCTGAGGCACGTGCATAACCATCAGCAGCATGAGCAGCGCATTGCTCATGTCTTACCAGAATATGTTTTAAATCTGAATCATATATCATATCATAGAGAGGTAATAGCTGACCTCCCGGGTATCCGAAAACAATGTCTGCTCCTTGATCTATTAGCGACTTTATTATTGCTTGCCCGCCTTTCATATAAACACCTGTATTGATTTAAGGGCAATTAATATCTTTAATGATAAAGACATCTTTAATTGCATAAACTTTTCAATTGTTATATATTAAATTTCAATCTTTTTAATTTGATATTAAGTATAGTTATATTTAATCTTGCTTAATTTTAAATCATCACCTTTAATCTTCTTACCTCTTAAAGGGGAATATTCCAAAAAAGCAGTGATTTATTATGAGTTAAATCGACAATTATATAATTCTTAAAATGGAATAGATATTTATCATTTTAAATTTATGATTATATACACGGGTAATGAGTTAACTACATGGAAAACCGTATATAAATAATTAATTTATCAGTTTTTGGATTAATAGGATTTAAATTAATAATTAAACTATTATAACCAGTTTTTTCAATTTTAGATTGCGGGAGGAATTAAATGAAAATATTAGTGGTTGGTACTGGAGCCAGGGAACATGCTATTTGTGAATCTTTAAAAGAAGACGCGGAAATTTATTCAATTATGAGCAATACAAATCCCGGTATTGCCCGTATTTCTCAATTTCAAGTGGCCAGTGAAAGCGACATGGATCAGGTTAAAAATTTCGCCCTTAAAAATAAGGTGGAAATGGCCATAATTGGTCCGGAATCTCCATTAGAACAAGGTATTGTTAATGTACTTGAAAATGAGGGTATAAGTTGTGTGGGACCCAGCCAGGAAGCAGCAAAAATAGAAACAGATAAGGCCTTTATGAGGGGATTATTTGAGAATTATAAAATCCCTGGATCTGTGGCCTACCAGGTATTTGATAATTATGATAATTTAAGCTTATTTCTGGACGAATTTAATAAAGATGTGGTGGTTAAGCCGGTGGGACTCACCGGTGGAAAAGGGGTAAAAATAGTGGGAGAACACCTGGAGGATAATCAGGAAGCAAAAGGATATGCCAAACACATCATGGAAACCCGGATGGGAGGACACCCCCGGGTGGTTATTGAAGAGAAGTTAGTGGGAGAGGAATTCACGGTACAGGCCTTTTCTGATGGGGAACATGTGATACCTATGCCTGCAGCCCAGGACCACCCGCATGCCTTTGAAGGGGACCAGGGACCAATAACTGGTGGAATGGGGTCTTATTCTGATAAAGATGGATTATTGCCCTTTTTATCTCAAAAAGATTATGATGAATCCGTGAAGATTATGCAACACACGGTGAATGCTATAAAAGAGGAAGCTGGTCCTTATAAGGGAATTTTGTATGGTCAGTTCATGCTATGTAAAGATGGACCTAAACTGGTGGAATATAATGCTCGATTTGGAGATCCTGAGGCCATGAATGTATTACCTCTTTTAAAAACTAGCATGGTGGATATTTGCCAGGGCATCATTCAGGGTAATCTACGTAAAGCGGATTTTGAAAGAAAAGCAACGGTTTGCAAATACATCGTACCTCAAGGATACCCGGAAACTAAAGCAGCAGGGGAAAAAATCCAGGTAAATGAAAAGGAAATTGAAAAGGCCGGGGCTTTAGTCTATTACGCTGCTGTTAACCAGGAAAATAAATCCATATACACCTCTTCTTCCCGGGCACTGGCACTGGTGGGGCGGGGAGATAACATCCAGGAAGCAGAAGAAATCTGTGAGGAAGCCACCCGCCATGTCACCGGAGATCTCTACCATAGAAAAGATGTGGGGACTGCTGCTCTTTTACAAAAAAGAATAGATCACATGAACCATTTAAGGGGTAATTAATTCCTTGGATTATCTGAAACTATAGCCTCATGCACACTATGAATATGAAAATTCAAATTGGGGCGGATTTATTTTAAAAAAACTCTAAAATCCGATGAAAAATTAAAAATAAAGATATATAAACAGTAAAAAGCGCTTTTATAATATGAAGGTGAGAATTAAAATTATTTAATTCTGTCCTCGGACTGCATAATCACATAGCAACTCTGGATAGGATAATGATTATATGTTCACTTACCAATATCAATAAATATTTTTTGGAGATGGAATTTAAATGAAACATCTTTTATCGATTTGCGATATTCGGCATCAGATTTCACCGTTACTGGAAATAGCAGATAAATTTAAAAAAAACCAGATGGAAGAAAATCCATTACAGGGAAAGACCCTGGCTATGATATTTGAGAAATCATCTACCCGTACCCGAATTTCTTTCGAGGTGGGGATGAATCAGCTAGGAGGTACCGGACTCTACCTGTCCACTGATGATTTGCAGATTGGTAGAGGGGAGCCCATTTCAGATACGGCCCGGGCCATGAGTCGCTATGTGGATGGAATAATGATCCGGGCCAGTAAGCACACCGATGTAATAGAATTAGCTAAAAATTCAACTGTGCCTGTTATAAATGGCTTAACTGACCTGGAACATCCCTGCCAGGCCCTGGCAGACATGCAGACCATCAAAGAACATAAGGGAAATTTTAAGGGTAAAATAGTCTTTGCAGGAGATGGGAACAATGTTTGCAATTCTCTGCTTTTAATCTGTGCTATTTTAGGGATGGATATGGCGGTGGCCTGTCCCGTGGGTTATGAACCTCCGGCGGAAATAATAAAAAAAGCCACCAGCATGGCTTTGGAATCAGGGGCCCATCTGGAGATAACTCCGGATATAACATCTGCAGTAACTGATGCCGATGTGATTTATACTGATGTTTGGGTGAGTATGGGGGATGAATCCCAGATAAAAGAACGGATCGAATCTTTTAAACCATATCAGGTTAATGAGGAATTGATGTCCATGGCAAGAGAAGATGCTATTTTCATGCACTGCCTTCCCGCCATTCGGGGTCAAGAAACCACAGCAGAAGTAATTGACGGCCCCCAGTCAGTGGTATGGGATCAGGCCGAAAACCGATTGCATGCTCAAAAGGCGATTTTGTATTCCTTTTTAAAGTAATTTCTTAAAAAAAGAGGGTTTTTAAAAATCTTTTTTTAATCCCCTTAAATTTACTTAATTTTTAATAAAAATATGGCTTAACGCCCTTTTATATTACATGGATTCCGGGGCAGATATACCCAATAAATCCAGACAGTTGCTGAGGGTTATTCGGGAACGATCCACCAGCATTAGCCGGGCATTTTCATGAGGTGAATCAATAACAGGCAGGGCCTTGTAAAATTTGTTAAAGGCACTGGCCAGATCCTGGGCATACTGGGCCAGGTTGTGTACCCTGAGAGCGCTTGCAGATTCATGGACACGCTTAGGGAACCGGGATAATGTCCGTATTAATTCCAATTCCACTTCGTCCATATCCCAGCCGGCTTCAATTTCACTTATATCTAGCCTCAGGGTTTTGTCTTTAAATTTACCTGATTTTTCCAGTAATTTACAGGAACGAGCATGGGCATATTGTATAGATGCACAACCCCTTTCAAAGCTCAGGGCTTCGTCCCATTTGAATACTATATGTTTTTCCGGGGAGAGCCGGGCAATATAATATCTTATGGCCCCAATACCAATTTGTCGGGCAATTCTGTGTATCTCTTTTTCATCAAGATCAGATCTTCTTTTTTCTATTTCTACCAAAGCCCGGTTGGTGGCTTCCTCCATTAAATCATCCACTGAAATAAAGACTCCGCGCCGGGTGGACATGGAACCTTCTGGCAGAGTTATAAATTCATAAAATATAACTTCCGGGGTTTTACCATCCAGGAGATTCATGGCAATCTTTATTTGATCAATGGCCAGTTTGTGATCTGATCCTAAAACATCTACCACCCGGTCACTTTCTTCTGATTTTTCCTGATGGTAAGCCAGGTCTCTGGTGGAGTAAAGGGAGGTACCATCTGATCGGGCCAGTACCAGTTCTTTTTCCAGTCCGAATTCCTCCAGATCCAGGTAAAGGACTTCATTTTCCCGGGTATAACCACTTTCTTTTAATTTCTCCACCACCTGGGAAACGGAACCATCCCTTACAAATTTTCCCTCCCATACAAAGGTGTCGTGATGGACATTAAGTTGGTTTAAGGTAATCTCCATTCCCTCCAGGCAATTTTCAACCGCCCTTTCAAAGGCCAGGTTTAGATCATCTTCCCCACCATTTTCATAGCGCCTTATGAGGTTATCTATCTCTTCTTTTAAGTCTGGATTTTCTTTAAGGGCTTCATTAACTTTAAAGTATAATTTACCAATTTGATGGTCCTTTTTATCATTTTCGCTGTATTTTGAAAGATCAAAACCAAAATTTATAAGCCCCCATACCACCATGGCAATCTGCCGTCCCATATCATTCACATAATACTGGGTTTCCACTTCAAAACCAGCTTTAAGTAGAACTCTTTTCAGGGAGTCTCCTATAATTGCATTCCGAATGTGTCCAATATGTAGTGGTCCATTAGGGTTAGCCGAGGTATGTTCTAATATTATTTTCTCATTCACCGGAGGTAACCGCCCGTAATCTTCACCCAGGGCATCTAAAAGCAGAGGCGAAAATTTTTTATAATCAACAAAAAAGTTGATATAGGGTCCTTTAGATTCCACAGATTTGAATAAATCTGGAACTTCCAGGGCCTGAAGCAGGGAACTGGTGATTTCCATAGGAGATTTTTTTAGTTCTTTGGCCAGACTAAATGATATGGTAGATGCTAAATCTCCCATCTGAGGATTAGGAGGTTCTTCCATTTTTATTTCAGAAGGTACAGGATATCGTAATTTTTCCAGAGCCATTTTTAAAGCATTAACGGCTTCCTTTTCTATTTCCGAATACATAATTTCACCTTATAAAAATTTAAAGTATCACTGTAAAATAAATAATCATAAAACCAAGTAATAAAATAGTTTATAATAAATAAGTGGATTAGATTACAATCCTCTAATCCACAGGGTAATGTATCCAATTCTAGGCAAAAATATTGGTTGATTACCAACAGTTATCACCCGGGATTTAACCTGTTCGGGATATACCGGACCCTGATCAGGAGTGGGATTATTATCTCCCTGGGTTACATAAAATTTTCTCCCCTCTCCATCGGTTCTTACATCTATTATGCGGTGTATAACTGGCTCAGGGAACCAGGTGGCATTATAAATCACTATTTCCCCTACATTAAGTTGGGCAGGGTCAAACTCCTGGATTCCAAGGAAGTTAGATTTCTGGATTATGACGATGTCTCCCCGGTGGAAAACAGGCTCCATACTTCCGGATACCACTACATTCATGTGCTGGGCGGCAATTATACCTACCATTATTATAACTATATAAATGATTATTTCCCGGTTGATGTTCATTGATTCACCTTTTTTTGGACTTCTAAGATTTATAAATATTTTATCTTAAAATAGCTCCTTTGTCAGCGGAGGTGGCCAGTTTCTGGTATCTTGCTAACCAGCCTTTTAATTTCCGCTGAGGTTTCTGGATGGATGCCATCCTTTGTTCCATCTCCTGGGGTGATAGTTCTATTTCTAATAATCTGGCAGGGATATCTATATGTATTATGTCTCCCTCTCTAACTGCAGCAAGAGGTCCATCTGCCATGGCCTCAGGAGAAACATGGCCGATGCATGGGCCCCGGGTACCTCCTGAAAACCTGCCATCTGTAATAAGGGCCACTGATTCAATACCCATTCCTGAGATGGCTGAGGTGGGGTTTAACATCTCTCTCATTCCTGGACCACCCTGGGGTCCTTCATAACGGATAACAATTACGTCTCCCTCTTTGATTTTTCCCTTAAATATGGATTCCACGCACTCTTCTTCTGATTCAAATACCCGGGCTGGTCCACTATGGGTCATCATATCTTCTGAAACCGCACCCTGTTTTATTACAGATCCATCAGGTGCCAGGTTACCTTTTAAAACTGCAATACCTCCTTCTTTATGGAATGGATTATCTAAAGGCCTTATAACACTTTGGTCTTTAACTTTCGCCGTTTTAATATTTTCATGGAGGGTTTTACCTGTACAGGTAATGGTTTCCAGATCCAGTTTACTCTCCAGCACTTTTAAAACTGCAGGTATTCCTCCGGCCTGGTGCAGGTCGATAATCATATGCTCACCTGCAGGACTAATGGAGGTGAGGTGAGGTATATTTTTACTCATCTTATCAAAAAGGGACAAATCCACTTTTACTCCCTTATCCTCCAGTTCACTGGCTATGGCCGGTATATGCAGTGCAGTATTACTGGAACCACCTAAGGCCATGTCCAGGGCTACGGCATTTTCAAAAGCAGTTTGATTCATTATTTTTGAGGGGGTGAGTCCTTCAGCAATCATTTCCACAATTCGGGCCCCAGAGGATCGGGCTATTCTCATTTTTTGTGCATCCACTGCGGGAGTGGTGGCACAATCTGGTAGACTCATTCCCAGACCTTCGGTCAGACAGGCCATGGTGTTGGCGGTAAATAAACCAGCACATGATCCGGCTCCAGGACAGGCACAGCGTTCCAGTTCATCCAATTCTTCCAGACTCATCTTACCTGCTGTTACTGCACCCACTCCCTCGTAAACATTGATGAGATCCACTGATTTTCCTTTGAATTTACCGGGAAGCATGGGGCCTCCGGTAACCACTATACAGGGAATGTCCAGTCGGGCAGCAGCCATCAACATCCCGGGCACCACTTTATCACAGGTAGGTAAGAGTACCAGACCATCCAGGCTATGGGCCTGGGCCATACTCTCCACCGTATCGGCGATTATTTCCCGGGAGGCCAGTGAAAAACGCATCCCGGCATGGTTCATGGCAATACCATCACAGATGGCCATGGTGTTGAATTCAAATGCAACACCTCCTGCCTGGTCTATTCCTCCTTTAACTGCTTCAGCCAGTTCTCTAAGGTGGATGTGTCCTGGAACAATGTCGGTAAAACTATTGGCTATTCCAATAAATGGTTTTTCCATGTCCTCATCAACCACACCACAGGCCCTTAGCAGGGATCGGTGAGGGGCCCTTTGTAGTCCTTTTTTAATATTATCACTTCTCATTAAAATCACCCTAATTGGATATCATAATGTAATTGGAGATTCCAGTAATGGTAGATATAACTAAAATCCATTACAGATTATTATCTCACCATCTTATATTTAATACTTTTTACTTTGAAATTAATATTACTTTTTATAATCCTTTTTGAATATTATTTAATAGTTGAAACTTATATAATTAAACATGGATACTCTCCTTTTTATAAAAATTGTTACTGCTCTGGCCATAGGGGCATTAATTGGAATTGAAAGGGAAAGAAAATCCACTAAAACAGAATTTGCAGGCGTAAGAACCTTTATTTTAATAGCACTCTGGGGAATCCTTTCTGCCTATCTCTCAGAATTATTTCCTTATTTTATCCTGGCTTCGTTTATGGCACTTTCAGTGTTGATTGGCCTGGGCTACTGGCTTACGGTAAAAGATAGTGGTGATTTGGGTCTTACCACCGAGGTGGCAGCATTATTAACATTTATATTAGGGGCTTTATGCTACTATGAGGAAGGATACACAATCTCAGTAGTACTCTCTATTCTGGTAACCACCTTACTGGCACTAAAACCAGTTTTACATAAACTGGCCCAAAAAATCAGTGAAAAGGAAATGATTGATACCCTGAAATTTTTAATCATCGCCTTTGTTATTTTACCCCTGCTTCCCAATGAAACCCTGGGCCCCTGGGATGTTTTTAATCCTTACCAGGCCTGGCTAATGGTAGTTTTTATTTCAGGTATCAGCTATGCCGGATATATAGCCATGCGTTTTATGGGACCTCAGCGGGGATTGGGGATTACTGGAATTATAGGGGGACTGGTATCCAGCACGGCGGTGGTAACTGCCATGGCCGCCAGGGTTAAAGAATCGCCTTATCTTTTAAGGGCCGGTGTTTTTGCCACGGTGGTTGCCAGTTCTATGATGTTTTTAAGGGTTTTTTTTGAAGTACTGATAATAAATCCTGACCTGGCCCCTTCATTGGCTGCCCCAATGATTATAATGGGGGTACTGGGCATTTTACTGGGGTGGCTGGTATGGCGCAGATCTGCAGTTAAAGAAATTGATTCAAAAATCAAACTGGATAACCCCTTTACCCTAAAACCCGCCCTCATATTCGGAGCCTTATTTATCGCCATCTTATTTTTAAGTAAAATTGCCAATATATACCTGGGTAGCAGGGGTGTTTATCTGGCCAGCATAATTTCCGGGGTGGCTGATGTGGATGCCATAACCATCAGCATGGCTTTTTTAGCTCGGAGTTCCACTTTATCCTCAGATACTGCAGTCACCGCTATAACCCTGGCTACCATATCCAATACTGCGGTTAAATTTGGCATTGCACTATTACTGGGAACTCGCCATTTTGCCCGAAATGTAGGGATCCTATTTGCAGCTATTGTTACCGCAGGTATAGTGGCGGTTATTTTAATTTAATCCAAAAATAAATAAATTTTAATAATTTTAAGACCGTATCATGGTCAAAATCATCTTATATTTTTCCACAGCATGCAGGGCATGGGGTTCATTTGCCGGCATGATAATCATCTCCCCTTTTTTAAGGAGATTCTTTTCACCGGATATGGTTATTTCTGCTTCTCCATCCACAATCTGTACCATAGCATCAAAAGGAGCAGTGTGTTCACTCAAACCCTCTCCTTTATCAAAGGCAAAAATGGTAACTGTACCGGTTTCTTTTCTTATAATTTCCCGGCTAACCACAGCTCCTGCTTGATAGTCAATTAATTCTTCAACACCAATTACTACAGATTTCAAGTCTTCTTTCATCTAATCACCGTTATTATTATGCCCATGATTTATAAAATATTAACCTGAAAAATAAATAAAATTTAGGGTGGTTTATTACCCTAAAATTTGTTTAATATCTTCTTCTGGATCTCCTATTGGGCGCAGGTCGTAGTTTTCCACCAGAACTTTTATTATATCGTCGTTAGCCCATCCCGGTAGTATAGGTCCCAGGTAAATTCCCTTAATATCCAGGGCCAGCAGGCTCCATAAGATGGCTGCTGCTTTTTGTTCCATCCAGCTGCAGACGATGGTGAGTGGCAGTTCATTTAACTCCACACCAAATAGTTCGGTAAGAGCGACCGCTACATCCACAGCTACAATGGCGTCATTGCATTGCCCCACATCAATTAGTCGAGGTACTCCTTCAATGTCCCCTAAGTCCATTTCATTGAATCGGTACTTACCACAGGCCAGGGTGAGGACCACCACATCTTCGGGCAGTTTTTCCACAAATTCAGTGTAGTATTTGGCCTGGGCCAGTGGGGAATCACAGCCTCCCACCAGGATGAATCTTTTAATTTTTCCATCTTCCACCAGTTCCTTGATTTTTGGCGCCAGGGATAAAATGGTTGAGGCCCCAAATCCAGTAGTTAAAACCGTATCTCGAGGTTCTTCTTCCAGATCCCCTAGTTCCAGTGCCTTTTCAATTACCGGGGTGAAGTCATAGTCTTCTATATGTTCTACTCCGGGTAATTCGGCCACACCACTGGTGAACATTCTTTCTTTGTATTCATCCTGTGGAAGGAGTACGCAGTTACTGGTTCCCAGTATGGCTACCGGGTACCTGGAAAAGGTTTGTCTTTGATCAAACCATGGCCCGCCCAGCTGACCCACCAGGTGTTTGTATTTTTTAAGTTCTGGATATCCATGGGCAGGTAATAATTCAGAGTGGGTGTAGACATTTATGCCCTTACCTTCGGTTTGCTTTAAAAGTTCAGCTAAAGCCTTCATACTGTGACCGGTGGCCAGAATCCCGGGACCTTTAACTGCCCCTACAGGCACTTCGGTGGGTTCTGGTTCTCCATAGGTTTCAATATGAGCTTTTTTAAGTAAGGCCATGGTTTTTAAATTCATGTGTCCTGCTTCTAAGGCCATTTCCACAAATCGACCCGGATCGAAATTAACATTGGTTAAGGTAGAGTAGAAACCCCGCTCCAGAAAGGCATCCACCTCTTCATCGGTGTAGCCCAGCTCCCGGGCATGGTAGAGATAGGCAGATATTCCCTTCATGGCAAATAACAGGTTATCCTGTAATCGGGCCACAGTGGGTTCTTTTCCACAAACTCCTCGTACCGTACATCCTGTACCCCGGGCGGTTTGGGAGCACTGGTAACAGAACATATCTAAAGCATCTTTTTTCTCCATATTATTTCCTCCATCTACTTCAGGATTATTATCATCCCTTTGATTTTTGCCAAATATACGATCTAAAAATTTCATTTTAATCTCATTTTTAAATTATTAGCATGGTTCGAACTGATCTTTCCCTACGAAACATAAGGGACAAACCCAATCATCAGGTAAATCCTCAAAAGACGTACCTGGTTCAATTCCAGACTCAGGATCCCCGTCCTGGGGATTGTAGATGTATGCGCATACAATGCATCTATATTTCATGAAATGCCTCCACAATTTTTTCCTGTTATAACATGTAAACAGCAAACTATAAATAATTTTTGTCACTAATAGAGTATAAAATAAAACAAATAAGTGGAAGGTAGATTTTTACTAAAAATAATGGATTTGAAAAGATTTAAAATTTAAAAATGGGGAACTTTCAACGATTAAAAGGTGATTATAATTGTCGGTAGATAAAAAAACATGGAATGCACTGCAGATAATGGGATTAAATGACTACCAGGCTAGGACTTATCTGGCCCTAACTTCTCTTATTTCTGGAACTGCCACTGAAATAAGCCTCCACTCCAAGGTGCCTCGCTCCCGAATTTATGATATACTAAAAGAAATGGCCAAAAAAGGGTTTGTGGAAATTGAAAGAGGCAGACCTTTAAAATATTCGGTGGTATCCCCCCTGGAAGTATTTCAGAGAAATAAAAAAAGACTACTAGAAGACATGGAGGAGGCAGAAAGGGAACTAACAGCCATATATGAAAGCCAGATTTCCCAGCTACCTGCTCCCATCTGGCTCATACATGGACCAGAGAAGATTATAAAAAAGGAACTGGAAATCATTGCCCGGGCTAAACAAAACATCAATATCAGGGCAGGCTTCATGTTTAAAGGCGAAATAGAATTATTAACAGAAAAAATTAACCAGGCTGCTAAAAAAGGGGTCTTAACTCGAATAATGGCAGCTCCCTATACCATGCTCGATCACCAGAAGGTGGATATGGCCCAGGAACTCTCCGGGATATCGGCGGAAGTTAGAACCTATCAGATACCTTTTGTTAAGATGATTGTACGGGATGGAGAAGAAATGATGTTAATCTTTTCCAAGTTCTCTCCCGAAGACAACCAGGTGGTACCGGTTAGTTCCATTGGGGTATGGAACCAGTATAAGGAAATAGCCCAAAATTATGCTCAGGTGTTTGAGGAGATGTGGAAAAAAGATATGCCCCGGCGGGGATAACCAAATAACTTACGATTATTTTTTTAGTTAATTATTTATGAACTTCAAAAACTCAAGGATAAATGGACACAGCCCCAAACTTGAGGGTGTTTGTAAATTTTGGGGAATAAACTTAAAAACCAGGATAATATTATACCATATAATTTATAATTAAAAGAGTAGTACATATGATTTAATCATATTTCCAAAGGATAACCATTACATATCAAATTTTTATTAAGGTGATTGCATGCGCGTACTGTTAATTCATTCTGATTATTTAAAGTATCAAACTAAAAATAAAACCCGAATTGCTGAGGAACTAAGAGAAGATCAAAAGGAAGGATACTTCACAGATTCCCTGGTGGTTTTTACTGCGGTAGAAGCAGAAGATGAGGAAAAACCCCAGGAAATTGTGCAAAATGTGGTAAAAGAAATAGAAGATGTTTTTAGTAAAATAAAAGCTGAAAACATAGTAATATATCCATATGCTCATTTAAGTTCTTCTTTGAGTTCTCCTGATACTGCTAAATCAGTATTAATGGAAATGGAAAAAGAATTAAAAAATAAGGGGTATGAAGTTGCCCGGGCACCATTTGGATGGTACAAGTCTTTTGAAGTATCCTGTAAGGGTCATCCCCTTTCTGAATTATCCCGGACCGTCACCACTCAGAAAATTCCCCAAAAACCAGAGGAAGGGGAAAAAGAAGAATCCCAATGGTACATCCTGGATGAAGGTAAACTCATCTCCCCTGAGGATTTCAAATTTGAAAATGAGGAGCTGCGTAAACTAACCATGTATGAGCTGGGAAAGACGGAATCCAGTGGAAAAGAGCCACCTCATGTAAAACTCATGCGGGAGAAAGATTTGGCGGATTATGAGCCTTCAGCTGATGTGGGACACCTCCGATGGTATCCCAAGGGTAGATTAATTCGGGATTTACTCTCAGACTACGTATATCTCCTGGTTACAGAAGAAGGGGCTATGCCGGTGGAGACCCCTATCATGTATGACCTGGCTGATGACGCCATTCGGGTGCATGCTGAGAAATTTGGGGAGAGGCAGTACCGTATGGGAAATAACAAGAAGGAGTTAATGTTACGCTATGCCTGTTGTTTCGGCGCTTTCAGGGTTTTATCTGATTCATTTTTAACCTGGAAAAATCTTCCTGCCAGGATCTATGAACTATCCACTTACAGTTTTCGTATGGAGAAAAAAGGTGAAGTGGTAGGATTAAAAAGACTAAGGGGGTTCACCATGCCGGATCTGCATACGGTATGCCGGGATCTGGAACAATCTCTGGAGGAATTTGACCGGCAGATTGATATGTGTCTGCAAACCGGGGTGGATTTACAGGTAAATTATGAAGTTATATTCCGGGCCACTGCGGATTTCTATGACAAATACCAGGAATGGATGCATCAGGCAGCCCGAAAGATTGGTAAACCGGTCTTAATGGAGATATTACCTGAGAGAAAACATTACTGGATTTCTAAAATGGATTTTGCTGCTATTGACTACCTGGGAAGACCTATTGAAAATCCCACTGTACAAATTGATGTGGAAAGCGGGGAGAGATTCGGTATCACTTATCTGGAAGAAAACGAAGAGGAAGGATACCCTATAATTATTCATTGCAGCCCTACCGGTAGTATTGAACGGGTAATTTGCAGTTTACTGGAGAAGACGGCTATTGAAATGAATGAAAAAGCCCCCATGCTTCCCGTGTGGCTTTCACCTACCCAGATCCGGGTGTTACCTGTAACTGAAAATCATCTGGACTTTGCCCTGGAGGTGGCCCGCAAACTAAAAGATCAGAATATAAGGGTGGATGTGGATGACCGGGGGGAACGGGTTGGTAAAAAAATCAGGAATGCTGCCCAGGAATGGGTTCCCTATGTGGCAGTTATTGGAGATAATGAAGTAGAAAGTGGTAACCTCACCATAAATATTCGTAAAACTAAAGAAAAAAAGACCACCGACCTGGAAGGTTTGGTGGCCATGGTTCGTGAGGAAACTAAAAATATGCCTTTCCGGGCTTTACCTCTTCCTCTTTTATTATCCCAACGGATAGCATTTTGATTCTTTTTTTAAATTTCTTTTTTTTTATTTATGGTCTACAGTACTCTGCTATTTTTCCTCTTCTAAGTTATAACTTATAAGTTATCAGAAAAAACTTATAACTTATAATTAAAATATATTTTATAAATGATTACAGGGAGGTATTTTTTAGATGGGAGAAATAATTTCAATAATAAATCAAAAGGGGGGCTGTGGTAAGACTACCACTACGGTGAATCTATCCACTGCCCTGGCCCTCTTAGATAAAAAGGTACTGGTGATTGACATGGATCCCCAGGGTAATGCCACCACCGGTTTTGGTATTCAAAAAGCGGACCTGGAAAAAACCATATACACCGTACTAAGCCGGAAAGATGCCACCTCAGAGGCTATAATCCCTACCATGGTGGAGGGACTATATATCCTGCCCAGCAATATCGCCCTTTCCGGGGCAGAAGTGGAACTGAGTAGAGAAATAGGGTATCATTCCATTTTAGAGGAAACATTAAAGGAAATTAAGGAACTTTTTGACTACATACTGATAGATGTACCTCCCTCCCTGGGCATACTAACCTTAAATGCTCTTGTGGCCTCTGATAGTGTTATTATACCCATACAGGCTGAGTATTATGCCCTGGAGGGAATGGCGGATTTAATTAAAACTATGAATCTTATTGAAGAGCGATTGCAGAGTCCATCTCCTATTAAAGGTATTTTAATGACACTTTATGATTCCCGCACCCGTTTAGGTCGAGATGTTCACCAGGAGGTTAAAAACTTCTTTGGTGAGAGGGAGTACATATTTAAAACCACCATACCCCGTAATGTACGTTTAGCTGAGGCCCCCAGTTATGGAAAACCCTGCATACTCTATGACTCCGAGAGCAGTGGTACCATTTCCTATATGAAACTGGCCCAGGAACTCCTTAAACTGGAGGAAGAATAATGTCCCGGAAAAAATCTAAAAACACCGGCCTGGGGCTGGGCCTGGAGGCTTTGATTAAATCCAAAACCAGGGAAAAAGTAGAAAATGAAGCACCATCTTCTCCAAAAAAATTAGAAAAAGAGGATAAAGAAATATCTCCTGGTCCTGATGAGTCAAATCTAAAGATGGTGGCCAGTGAAGTTAAAAAAAATCCAAGGATAACCTTATGGTCTGCCCGATCAGCTGCGGTGCTCCGTTACCTAAAAAAAACCCGGCCCGAATTTAGTATAAGTAAAGAAGCCTCTAAACTAATAGAAGACGCAGTCCAGGAGAAATATCCGGAAATATGGGAGATGTTCTCTGATATCAAATAATTTAGCTTTAGAAACTATCCAGGGAGGACTGATAGTTTCCTTCCAGTTTTATAAAGGGCTCTGCCCGATGCACCACCACTCCTATTTTTTTTAATTCTTCTAATTTTTTAAAGGGATGTTTTTTTCTAATGGAGATTATTCTACGGGCAGATAAGGTCCCTATTCCCGGTACCCGGATTAAATCCCTATAAGGTCCCTGATTAATTTCCACTGGAAAAATATCCATATTTATAGCAGCAGCATATTTAGGGTCTAAAGTAGAATCCAAAAATCCATCTTCCTGGAAAATTAATTCATCCACCTTAAATTTATAGGAATTTAACAGTGCATCGGCCTGATAAAGTCTGGAAGAACGAATGGGATTACCAGGGGGCCTTTTTTCTAGAGGAGTTTCTTCTAAGGGTTGAAAGGTACTAAAATAACTTCTTCTTACATCCATCTTATCATAAAGCCACTTCACCCTTTTTAAAATATCGGCATCACTTTCATCATTGGCTCCTACAATTAGCTGGGTGGTTCCACCTGAAGGGGCACATTCCGGATTTTTTTTATGAATAGCCCGTATCCACTTCAAACGCCGGATGATGTCAGTGTGGTAATCCTTGGTGGAGCTAATTTCAGACAGGCCGGAAGGGGTGGCGGCTTCAATATTAACACTCACCCTATCAGCCAGCCCCATAGCCCTTTTAATTATGTCCCGGGAGGCTCCGGGAATAATCTTAAGATGGATGTAGTCCTGGTATCCATGCTCCAGACGGAGTAATCGGGCTACCTCCACCACCTTTTCCATGGAAGAATCTATATCTCCTGAAATCCCGGAACTTAAAAATAAACCATTCACATATTTTTTTTGATAGTAATGGAGAAAAACCCGGGTTAACTCACGGGGAGTTAACTCTATCCTGGTGAAATTTCTTTTACTGTTATTGATACAGTATTTACAATCATTACAGCACTTATTGGTCATTAAAACCTTAAAAAGGGGTATTGTACATCCTGAACTGACGGTACTATGGTATATTCCTGGTAGATTAGCTGAAGAACTGGTGTGGCGATTTACATAATCGCAAAGGTCGTACTGGGCAGAATCACTAAGGACCTGCATCTTGTGCATGGTATTCATTAATTAATATTTTATTTGACTGGACTTATAACTGCTTTTCCTTGAGCAAGTGAAAAGTATTATTCCTGAATTTTATTTTTTTTAAGAACCAAATCTTAAATAAAATGGGCTATGATTATTAATCATGAGAATAGTGCTGGCCGGTACAGGAAGTGCCGTAGGGAAAACCACAATTTCCACAGGAATAATGAAAGCATTAGCTGAAGAAATGAATATTCAACCTTTTAAAGTGGGCCCGGATTACATTGATCCTACCTATCACACCCTGGCCACAGGAAATACATCCAGAAACCTGGATTCCTTTTTCATGTCTGATGGACAGATAAGAAAAGCATTCGCCCAGGGATTAAAATCTTCTAACTCTAAAGCAGGTATAATTGAAGGGGTTCGGGGTTTGTATGAAGGAATCAGTCCCATAGATGATGTGGGAAATACGGCATCCATTGCCAAAGCCCTCAATGCTCCGGTAGTTCTTATTATGAATGCTCGCAGCCTGGTTAAAAGTGCAGCAGCAGTGGTACTGGGATTTAAGACCCTGGATCCTTCTGTTAAAATAGAAGGAGTTATCTTAAATCAGGTTAAAAATAAGCGTCATTATCTAAAGGCCAAAGAAGCAGTGGAAACCCTTACCCAAACCAGTGTAATTGGGGGTATCCCTCGCAGTCCGGATTTAACCGTGGAACAAAGGCACCTGGGCCTGGTACCGGCGGTGGAAAGGGAAAATTTGAAAATATTTATTGATAAATGGAGCCAGGTGGTGCAGGAGAATATAGACCTGGATGCCCTCCAGGACATTATGAAAAACTCAGGCAAGATACCCTCTCACCAGGAGGAACTCTGGAAAAAAGAAAAGGGACCTAAAGTTAAAATCGGAGTAGCCCAGGATGAAATATTTACCTTTTATTATCAGGAAAACCTGGAATCACTCCAGGATAATAATGCCTGTCTGGTGCCTTTTAGCCCTTACCATGATTTGGAATTACCTGATGTGGATGCCATCTATATTGGAGGGGGATATCCTGAAATATTCTCCCGGGAACTGGAGGCCAACCATTCCATGCGGGATTCCATTGGAAAATTCCACCAGGAAAACCGGCCTATTTATGCCGAATGCGGGGGATTAATGTACCTCATGGATTCTATTAACCAGCATAAAATGTGTGGAGTGTTCCCTTACCCGGCGGAGATGACCTCCCAGGTACAGGGACTAAGCTATGTTATAGCCCGGGCCCAGAAAGACAACATTATAACCCAAAAGGGGGATGAGTTCCGGGGGCATGAATTCCACTATTCCCGGGTCCAACTATCAGATGAACCGGTATTTGCCTTTGAAATATTAAGGGGAAAGGGAATAACTAATTCTAAAGATGGTTTAATGGATAAAAATGCCCTGGCCAGTTATGTACATACTCATGCTGCGGCCTGCCCTGGATTTGCCTCTAACTTCACTCGAAATGCTGCTGAACTTTAAATAAGATACTGGCTCTAAATAATTATTATAGATGAGATTAAATGAACCTAAAATCCACTTTTAAGCAAATAGATCTATTCTCCCCTTACCTGGTCCTGGTGGGAATAGCACTATACCTTTTACTGGCCTTAATCGCCTTTCATTATCAGATCAGGGGCCTGGAATCACCTTCTAATGAGGTTTACTTCTATTTTTTATATGGATCCCTGTTCTATCTCCTGGGTATTCTGATACCTATTATTATTTATAAGGGCTTTAAATTAAAGGGATTTAAAGAGTTTTTAGCAAAGTCGAAAGAATTAACCATTAACCATTATCTGGGTGAGAAGATACTACTCCTGGTGGTTTTAATAGGCTTAATTCTCCAGTTCTGGAATATATATTCTTCAGGAGGCATTCCTCTTTTAAGTGGATACCTGAAGGCCAGTTCCGTAACCAAAGTTTGGCTATTATCGTATGTCTTATTTTTACCGGGAATTAATATTTTACTGGCCACATACCCTAAAAAATCTTATTACCTTTTACTGGGCCTGGGAATATTGTTTTTTGCTCTAACCGGTTACCGTACCACCCCCATTGTCATTTTATTATCTTCATTCATTACCCTTTACTACACCCGTAAATTCCCGGCCACCTACATCCTGATATTTGCCGTAGTCTTATTAATCTCTGGCCTCGTAGTGGGCTATGTGGCGGTTCAATCAATTGAATGGCAACAATGGGCCTTAAATCCTCTGGAACTATTTGTTTACCGGGCAGGTTATACTTTAAGTGTATTTGACCAGCTTTTACCTCTTAAAGGATCAACTCAATGGTCTTTATTTTATTACACCCTTACAGGATATTTTCAGGCTGCAGATCCCCGGGCCCTGGTAGGGGAAGTGGTACTGGGCTACCGGCACTCCACCACCTCCACCATATTTGGTCCGGCCTTACTGGACTCCGGGAACATGGCCCTGGCCCTGCAGATGTTTATTTTAGGGGGGATATTAAAAATTATGCATACTCTACAAATATATAAAAAAGGAATTTTCACCGCCTTCTACGGGATTCTGATGGCTCAGACCCTGGTATGGATTGAAACCGGCCCTACTGATTTAGTGGTATGGATATTCTTTTTAATGGCCCTGGGTTTAATTATATACCTTAGTTATACCTGCAAGGACCATTTTTCTCTAAATAATTCTGGTGATAATTTATGAAAATAGCAGTGGCAGCTGAAGCTGCACCAGCACGGACCCTGGCCCCTATTTTAGAAAAACTGGAAGCCGAATGCCTGGGTTTAAGTCATGGTCCCGGGGCAGCTGATATTTTAAAGCCGTTTTGCAGTCATATCTATCCTATAGGAAGCAGCCGGGGTAATCCCCTTCAAAAAAGATCCCGGACCCATATTGCATATCTGGTGGCCGGGGACACTTTAAAGGCGGTAAAGGCCTTAAAAGGGAAAAATATTGACCTTCTTTTAAGTTGTGGTAATGCCGGGGATGTTAGAAAGGGAATATCTGCTGCTAATATTTTAAGAATTCCGGTTTTGCACCTGGAACAGGATATATACAATCCTATAGAAATGATTGCCTTTGCAGGGCAGATTACAGCTCCTTCCAGTAGGTATAAAAAATATCTGGAAGATAACTACCTTCTTAAAAATATTGAAAATATTGGAGGATACCCTCTGGCTTCTTACATAAATCAGATGACTTTAAAACATCCACAAGATGTTAAAAATACTTACCAGATGGATGATTTTATCTTACTTGCCCTGGGAGGGGATTTAAAAGGAAGTGATATCCCCGGGCTTATAAAAACCATGGAATTATTAGAAAAGCCAGTATTAATTGTTCCCTTTCGCTTTAATTCTCTACAGGTAAGGAAAATGGTTCAATCCTCATTAATCAAGGTGGTGGATGGTTTTGTGGATTTGCCCTCCCTTATGGGGTCCTGCCAGGCCATGGTATACGGGGCGGGTATGGGCATCACCCTGGAAGCAGGAGTTTTGGAGGTTCCCTCTATCAAAATAAAAGGTTTCCATCATGAACACTCCAGCGTGGACCTGGCCCGGGATCTGGGGATTCCGGTGGTGGATATAGAGGATATTCCTTCTGCTTTATCTACTCTTAATAAACCTCAATCAAAAAATCTGGTTAAAGATGCAGAAGTAGCTATAGATAAATTTATTAATCTACTTTATAATTTTAAGAGTGAAGACACTTCTAAATCAGGATGGGCTGCTTTTAATAAGATATGGAAGGCCCGTTCTAAATTTAGATAAAAAAGATTTTTTTAATTACCTGCTCCTTTTACCTTATTTTTGTAATAATTTTAGAATAATTAATATTAAATAGTAGTTTACTCCATTTCTTATTATTACTATTTGAGGTGATTAGTATTAAATTAGAGGAACTACTAAAAGAAAATATTGTAAAACAAAGCACCACTTATAATTGCGGTCCAGCAGCACTGGCTACGGTGATTAAGGCCCAGGGAATAGATTGTACAGAAATGGAAATTGCAAAGATGGCAGGGACTGATGAGAGTGGAACCAGCATGTATGGATTAATACAGGCAGCCCGGAAAAAAGGCATAGAGGCGGTAGGTATGCGTCTGGGACTGGATAATCTCCAGCCCCATAACATAGTCTTTATTAAAATAAATGGCACTGCTCATTACAGCGTGATTAGAAAAATAAGCCGGAATAAAGTATTCTTAGCTGACCCTTCCCTGGGGGAAATTGAAATCAATAAAGATACCTTTATCCAGATTTATAGTGGTAATGCCCTGGTGGTTAAATAGCGCAAATACTATTTAAGGTTTAAGAATTTCACCTAAAGAACTGGCTTTTATGTTAATATGTATAAGGCCGGTTCCGGAATGGTCATCATATAAAAACTTAATTAAAATAATTAAATCAAAAAGTACTTAATTATATGAGTATTAACATTTTTTGGTGATATAATGGTAGTAAAAATTGGTATAGTTAAATGTGGTAATATCGGTACATCTCCTGTCCTGGACTTATTACTGGATGAGAGAGCAGACCGACCTAATATAGATGTTTGTGTAGTGGGCTCCGGGGCCAAGATGAACCCGGATGAGATTGAAAAAGCCGTACCATTAATGCTTGAAATGGATAGGGATTTTGTCATATTCATAAGCCCTAACCCTGGTGCTCCAGGACCTGCTAAAGCAAGAGAATTATTATCTGCTGCAGATGTACCAGCCATCATCATTGGTGATGCTCCTGGACTACGATCCAAAGACGAAATGGAAGAACAGGGTGTAGGTTACATCATTGTTAAAGCCGACCCTATGATAGGTGCTAGAAGAGAATTCCTGGATCCTACTGAAATGGCTTCCTTCAATGCAGATGTAATTAAAGTATTAGCTTTAACCGGTGCTTACCGTGTAGTACAAAATACTATAAACGCTGCAATTGCTGCTGTTGAAGCTGGAAATGAAATCGAATTACCTAAAGTGGTAATCTCCCGGGACGTAGCTGTAGAAGCTGCCCAGTTTGCCAGCCCTTATGCTAAAGCTAAAGCCATGGCTGCCTACGAAATCGCTACTAAAGTAGCGGATATTGATGTAGAAGGATGTTTCATGGTGCGAGATGCTGAAAAATACATACCTATTGTAGCATCTGCTCACGAAATGATTACCGTTGCTGCAAAATTAGCTGAAGAAGCTCGAGAAATCGAAAAAGCTAATGACACTGTCGTTCGAACCCCACACGGTGGAGACGGACAGACCATGTCCAAAGCAGACTTAATGTCTAAACCACAATAAATTAAATAACAAGTGGTCCCTTGAGGGACTGCTTACTTTTTGTTTTTTAATTTAGAATTAATCCTGATTTTAGTTAGTTTTGACTTTAAAAAAATAGCTATTTATTTTAAGACTTTTTTAAATGGAAAACAGTTTTAAATTTACTAAAAAATCCCTTAAAAAAATATATATGCAGGAAGCCTGCATAGACTTTTATTCTTTTTCCATTCCTTCTACTTCATCACAGTTGATGACCAGGGCCTTGTTAGGACAAGCCTCCACACAGGCCGGTATTAAAACATCAGCATCAAGACAAAGAGTACATTTACGGGCTATTAAATCTTCCACATAAAGACTCTTATGAGGACAGGCATCTATACACTTTTTACAGCCCACACACTTATCCTGATCAACGATGGCTATACCATCCTGAAGATAGATGGCACCCACATTACAGGCCTGTTCACAGGGTGCATCTTCACACTGGATACAGATATGAGGTACCGAATCCACCTTTTTGATACGGCTCTGACCATGGGTATCAGCACACCTAACAGAACATATATTACATTTGGAACATTTAAGAGGATCTAGAAGATCTATATGAGGGTTCATAATTTATCAACTCCTATTTTTTTTGGAGGCTATATCATTTTTTTTGGGGGTGATAGGGCCGGGTGGCACACCCGGCCCGGGTAAATTTTTAAAGTATGGATGGTTCCTGAGCCGCCATCCGGGGCTCCCATCCTGCATCTTTTAACTGGTTTAAAATTTCATCTTTGTATTTAAAGGGTATCTCCTTTTCATCTCTGATGTAATGCACCAGATCCGAAGGCAAGATTCCATAGTACTTCTGGTGAATATCCACGTAATTGGTTAACTTTATTAGCCGCCCCTTAGGGGTGTCATTGGGCCTTATGCACATTTTGGCAGTCATGACCATACATTCGTTCATACTCTCGGCCGAATAAGCCAGATGCACCGGGGCAGGTTCAGAAACCACCGTACTGCCATCCCTTTTATCTTTAATGGTTCGGGGTTCTTCCTCATTTCCCAGATACAATCGGCGGTATTTGGATGCCTGAGGACCGATGATGGTGGGTATTCCCCAGCGGTTGGCACCGGTGGCAATGGCAAAGGCCTTCTGGGACATGGCCCCCCAGGCAATGACACAAACACCAATCCGGTTGAGGATATAGTCCGATATATCCACGAAGTTTTTCTCCAGAGGTACCCGGGCAAAGATATTGGCAATCTTAATGGCACTGCCTATGGCATGGGCATTGGCCACACAGGGCCCCAGATTCAAAAGACCACCTTTATCAAAGCGATCACTGTACTTTTCATAGAGGGTTTCCCCGTCTTCGTCCTTATACAGGGCAATATCCATGGCGGCACATCCTGCTGCCACCACAATATAACCTCTTTTCAAGTACTCTTCGGCAATAAGGGCTACTTCCTTTTCACCCTGACTGTAATTGGAACAACCTGCCAGTGCCAGCACTCCAGGTATGTCCCCGAAGACGATGGGTGCTCCCACCCGGCGTATTTCCACATCCTGAATAGGGCCCCTTCCAGAACGTATCAAAAATTTTTCTGCTTCGATTTTATCCTGGGCTGCCCAGCGGATAAGATTCACCATAGGCATATCCTGGCTGCACTCTTCGCTGCACTTACCACAACCCACACACTTACCATAGAAACTGGCCATTAATTCTTTATCATCTGTTTTAGCATCCTTTATAGCCTGGGTTAATGGTAACATAACAGGACATACTCGATCACATTGGCCACATTCAATACATTCTTCTATAAGTGCTTGAGGATCTTCACACTCTTGCCCGGCAAAGTGTTCAGTGAGGGAAAGGGTTTCACCCTCACAGTCAGTGCCACAGGAACTGCAGATGTAACAGCGTCCATTGGACTGGGTAAGTTTCAGATCCTCTGGAGATCTGGTTTTCATTTCCTGGGCGGTTTTCCGGCACTCTTTAACCTGATGGGAGAGTTCTACTGCCACCTGGCCCACCTTTTTAACATCCCTAATCAGCACTCCTGGCAACTCTCCTTTTAATATTTCATTGATAATCACTGCAGGAGCTTCATCAGTTTTATCTGGAAGTCCCAGGGAGCATTTATCACTGGTGGCGATTATGGGGATGTGGTTTTCGGCACATAACTCGAATATATCTGCCCGGATACACTGTTCATCCAGCACCACCACATCCGGTGCTCCGGATTTGATGAACATGAGCTGCCGGGATATAGGCCCCACTATTTTGGATCGGGCGGAAGTACGTCCCAGTTCAATGGCACTGCAGCAGAGTCCACATATCTCCAGGTCCTCTTCCATTTCCATTTTTTCAGCATAATCTATTATCTCCGTACCAGGAGCAATACTGTGGCCGATGGCCAGTATAACTGGTTTTTCACGGTCAATAACACCCATACCGATTTCTAAAAGGGGAGTGTCTTCCTGTCCCTTATTCAAATCGTAAAGATTAATCTGGGCGATTTCCGCTATTTCCAGGCTCAAATTATCTATCATACCGGCATGAAGAGCTTTGGATTCAAAATCCAGGTAATCTCCCTCCTGCCCGGTATGGGCGGAGGCCATGAGGTTGGTTAATTCCTTTTCCACACAGGCCATAATCTGGTCCAGGTCAGAGGCGTTTTGAGGAATTATTCCTGTAAGGGTGGTAATGATGGGGGAGGTGATATCAATGGAACTATCGTATTTTAATTCCCTTTCCGGGTCATGTTCCAGTAACCGGTCCACCATGTCCCGGGCATGGGCAGCATGGGTGGAGGCACCTATACATGATGTGAGGAGCACTAAACGGGACTGCTGTTTTTCCAGGTTTATACCGCAGGCTCCTTTTTTATTTTCAGATAAATCACATTTACCATAGGTACACATGCAGCACATATCACATAAGGGTGCATAAAACGGCTTAAAATGAGATAGTAGTTTAAAATCCCATTCTCGTAATTTGGGATAATCTAAGGATATACTTTTTGCATATGCCTTACTCACTTCTTTTTTTTCTTTTATATAAGAGTCTATATCATCAAAATCCACATTCAACCCTCGAGCTGAAAATGAACTGCCATCTTTATAGTTACTTGGGGGCAAAAACATCACCTTTAAATACTATCATTATTAATCATTATATATGTACTGACAACACATTGTATTTAAAGGTATGGGTGATATAATGTCTGCATGGAATCCGGCACTATCATGTGCAAATGAGGCCCAGGTCTGGCCCTCCAAAATGGCGGCCCTGACCATAAAACAAGCCAAAAGACCCTTATTTATTATGGGATCATTGTTAAATGAAATACCACAGGATATAACTGATAAATCTTTGAAAATAGTTAAAAAAAAGAAAATTCCGGTAATAGCCACCGGAGGATCCAACCTGGCTCTGGACCGGTCCAATTTTAAACCAGCTAAAACTATGGGCGTAATTGAAATAATAAACCATTTGAAAAATCCCAACTGGAAGGGACTGGATGGAAAAGGTAACTATGATCTGGTATGCTTTATAGGTGTTCCCTATTATCTGGGGTCTCAGGGACTGTCCACCCTGAAAAATTTCGCCCCTCATATAAAAACCATGACTCTGTGTCGCTTTATGCACCCTAATGCGGACATGAGTTGCCCAAATGTGGGGTATGAGGATTGGTTGGTCTGGCTGGATGAAGTGGCCCGGTATCTGGATTAAGTTTTAATCCAGAACTGATAATTTTCTGGATTTAATTATGCCTGCTGGTAATAATAATGAGTATTACTTTTCATGAAAAATTTAAAATACTCATGAGGGCTCATTTCACGATTCTGGAGCTTCAAATATCTATTTTTTTTTTAAATTTAACATGGAATAAATTTTTTATATATTTAAAACTTAATAAGTTGTTTAAAAGTATATAATTCTTTATTAATCTATTTTTATTTTATCGCGGAAATAATACTGGCTTAGTTACTTTTCTGATATTCTGGCGGATTTTAAATGATTATTATTACGATTTTAGGGCTATATTGCTTTTAAGTATTCATTTTCTGAGGGGATTATTACTAATTCTCTTATTTTAAGCTAAAACGTATTATTAAATAAGTAATAATTAGTATTAAATAGGACTTATAACCATTGTTATTGTGTTTATAAATTACAAAGGAGGTGAAAAGATAAGAAAACAAGTAATTTTACTAGTAATAACATTTGTTTTCGCACTTACTCTCTGTGGAGCAGTATTCGCAGAAGATAATATAACTCCTGAGGTGATGCAATCTGATACTCCATTAGGGGATCTTCCTGAAAGTGATGATGTTTTACCTGAAATAAAAATCTCAGGTATTGTTCTGGACTGTGAAACTGGTGAACCCTTTTCAAATGTTACTGTAAAAGCAGAGGGAAATGGTGAAGTTTTAGCCACTACTACCACTGCTGCTGATGGAAAATATGAATTGATATTCCAGAGCCTTTTAACTGAATTTACAGTTACAGCCAGCCATCAGGGACATAAACCTTCCTCCACTATAGTAAGCCCTAATTCCAGTGAATCTGATGATTCAAATATTTATGGAACTGCAGATTTTAAACTTGGTAAACCTAAGGCTTTGTTTCTATTTCACACCAGCATAGACCCCATATTTGGTACTGCTGTAGTGGACTGTGACTTCTTAGAAAGTGACATGCGCTTAATAAGAAACCTTCCAGTAACATTCACAGATTACGATCTTGTTTTTGTTGACTGGCTATCGGGCACATCACCTAATCTTGCCCAAATCCGTACATTAATGGAGGAAGCAATAAAAAAGGGAATACCTGTTATTGTAACTATAACCTGGACAGAACTTCCAGAGGGAGTTATAGTAGCAAATGGACACACTAATCATCAATATATCCGGAATTACTGGACTAACAGGGCCAGCACAATAAATTCAAGGGAGCTTTTAAAGTATCTTGGAGTAGAATTTCTTGGATTAAATCTTGGAGAATTAAATCCTCCCGTTTCTGTAATAAAAACTGGAATTTACCATCCAGATACCATGCAATTGTTTAACAGCCTGGAGGATTATATAAACTGGTATGGCTCAATAGGAGGTCAAAAAACGGTTGGAATTTTATTCCACGAGACTGACTATCTAAAGGGTGACCTTGAAGCTGTAGATGCGTTAATCAGAGCCTTTGAAAATGAAGGTATAAAAGTGATTCCCTATTTCTATGAACATGAGGGTAAGCCTAACATCGAAAGATTTCTTATGAAGGACGGTAAATCTGCTGTAGATGTAATAGTTCACTATAAGATGTTTGGATGGTCTCCGGGGTGCTCAACAGAGGATGTTGTAGTCTCACTTGAGAAACTAAACGTTCCGGTAATCAAAGCTCAGAAATTTTTTGGAACTTATGGGGAATGGTATAATGGCACAATGGGACTTCAACAATCTGCAATTGCAGCCACCGTCGTGCCATCAGAGAGGGATGGAATGTTTGGTTCCATTGTAATATCAACAAGGGAGCAAGACTCAAAATATTTGCTGCTGCCTTTTGAAGTGACTTTCTTCAAGCCAATTGATAGACAGGTTAATTGGGTCGTGGAACTCGCTATTTCCTGGATAAATCTAAGATACACACCTAACTCGGAAAAGAAAGTTGCCATACTATATTGGCATAGTCCGGGTAAGGCTGAAGGAG
Source organism: Methanobacterium alkalithermotolerans (assembly GCF_018141185.1). Lineage (NCBI taxonomy): Archaea > Methanobacteriati > Methanobacteriota > Methanobacteria > Methanobacteriales > Methanobacteriaceae > Methanobacterium > Methanobacterium alkalithermotolerans. The sequence goes on from NZ_CP058560.1 coordinate 1,328,096, forward strand.
CAGGAGCAGGACATTTAGATGTCTATGCCAGTTTGATTAATATTTTAGAAGCCTTGAAAAAGGAGGGATATTATGTTGGTGATAGCCCCCTACCTACTGAGACAGATCTGGTGAATCTCATAAGAAATCAGGGACTAAGCATTGGCTTGTGGGCCCCCGGAGAATTAGAAAATCTGGTAAAGAACAATCCAGTAATTAAAATTCCTTTAGATGATTATATGGAGTGGTTCAACGAATTAAACGAGGCAAAAAGAAAAGAAGTCATTGATATGTGGGGAGAACCCCCTGGAAACATCATGGTTTATGAAAACATGATAATACTCCCTGTAATCCAGTTTGGGAATATTATCCTTGCTCCTGAGCCTGCCCGTGGATATACACAAGACCATGGGGCACTTTACCATAGTGGAGACATTCCACCTACACACCAATACCTGGCCTTCTACTTCTGGCTAAAACAGGGCTTTGATGCTGATGCTGCTATAAACCTGGGAAGACATGGAACAGTGGCCTGGTTGCCTGGTAAGACCGGACCGGGTTTAGATCGTGAAAACTGCTGGCCAGCTATAGTAAGCCAAGACATACCGGTGATCTACCCCTTCACAGTGGAAGGTGGTGAAAGTCTGTTACCAATAAGACGGCAGGTAGCATTGATGATCAGTCATCTTATACCACCAGTTACCATTGCTGGTTTATATGGTGATTTAGCTGTACTGCACATGAAAATGCATGAATATGATTCAACTTATGATGAAAGTGTAAAGGAAGAATACCGGAAGACCTTAATTGAGATAATTCGAGAATTAAGGCTCCATGAAGATCTGAATATTGACCTGGATGCCATAAATGACTTTGAAGCATTCATGGACGACATCCATGAATATTTACATGAGCTGGAGAATGCTTTCATTAATAATGGGTTGCACGTATTTGGTATAGCTCCTGAAGGTGACCGGCTTTTGTATCTGGTGCAGTCTTTATTAGGCTATAATTTCCAGGAATATCTCGATAAAGAATTTATTGGTGACCACCATCTAGTAGATGATCATGAGATGATACAAGAAAAGGTAAAACAACTTCTCCAAATGGTAATATTTGAAAATAAAACTCCTGAAGAAGCACAATTAGCAGTACTTGGTTCATCTACCTCAAAACTCAGCGAATACCTAAGCCTTGCAATTAAATACTCAGAATACATCAATCAATCAAATCAGGAAATAAAAAGTCTTTTAAAAGCTCTTAGTGGGCAATACATAACTTCAGGCCCTAGTGGGGACCCCGTAATCAATCCAGAAGTACTTCCCACTGGTAAAAATCTCTATTCCTTTGATCCAAGAATAATGCCTACTCAGGAAGCATGGAATGTAGCGGTGAAACTAGTTGATGATTTAATTGACCGTTATATGCAGGAAACTGGCGAATACCCCAAAAAAATAGCATTCGTGCTATGGGCAACCCACACCCAACAAGACAGGGGGGTGATGGAGGCTGCAATACTATATCTACTTGGTGTTGAACCAGTACCCGACCCGGGATTTAAATTCCATTACACTGACGTTAAACTGATAGAAGACCTTAACCGGCCAAGAATTGATGTTGTCATAACTACCACTGCCCTATACTTAAACATGTTCCGATGCAGATTAGAGTTACTGGATAAAGCCATTAGACTTGCAGCAGGCTCTAAAGATGATAAACATCCCAACTATGTCTGGGAAAACTCTGAAAAAATTTATCAGGCTCTTATAGAAAATGGTTTAAGTGAAGAAGAATCTAAAAAACTCTCAATGAGTAGAATATTCTCCCAGGCATCTGGAAACCATCACAATGCCATGCAACATGCACTGTTAATGAGTGACACATGGGGAGACGAAGGAAAGCTAGCAGAGACATATATTGGAACATTTGGTCATGTATTCAATGGACTAGAAAAAGATCCAATATTTTTACCAGACCTATATACACTTGCCTTAGATGGAAGCGAAATTGCATTGTTTAGAAGAGTTACTAATGTAAATGACTTACTTGGTGATGACGACTACTATGGATACTTTGGTGGACTTGGCCTTACAATTAGAAGTATAACTGGCAATGATCCCCTGATGTGGATTATGAATGTTGAAAACCCAGCTAATCCTCGGATAGAGTCTCTAACAGAGTCTCTATGGAAAGATCTTAGAACCTCATATTTCAATCCTAGATGGATTAAAGCGATGCAGGAACACAATTCAGCAGGCGCACGAGAACTAACACATTTCTTGAAACATATGGTTGGTTGGACTATCACTTCGCCGAACTCAGTAACAAAAAACATGTGGGATGAGGCTTACAGTGTTTATGTAATGGATAAACACAATTTAGGCCTTAAAGACTGGTTTAACCAGAGCAATCCCTATGCTTTGGAATCTATGTATGCACAGTTTATGGAGACCAGCCGTAAAGGGTACTGGCAGACTGATGTTGCTACGAAAACTCATCTGGCTAATGAATGGGCTAACTCCATTATTCAAAACGGTGTATCCTGCTCTCCCCCTACCTGTTCTAATTTAGATATGGTGGAATGGGCCATGCAGTACATGGATGCGAATTTAGCTTCTCAATTTAAAGAACAGATGTTTAAGGCTACAGAGAATGTCATGTTTGCACCGGGTGGAATTGATCCTGGTGTTACACCGGGTACTCCTGGAACCACTCCAGGTACTCCTGGTGAGACTCCTGCTGGTGGTTCTAATCAGGGTAGTTCGTCTGGTCACTCTCATGAGGTTTCTGCTGAGGCTGCACAAGAATCTGCAGAATCTGCTGAAGCTGGTGAAGAGGGCGCTAAGTCCTATGAAGTTAGCACTGCTGATTCTCCATCTTCCAGTCAGGATAATTCCCTGATCTATACATTGATTGGCATTATATCTATCCTGGCTCTGGTTGGTGCGGGTTTCTACTTTGGACCTGGTAGAAGAGGTTAAAATAAAATCTATTTCCCCTTTTTTTTCTTTTTTATTATAGGAGAAATAAAACTGGATTATTTTTTCAGGAACTAAATTTTAAAAATAAATAATAGAATTAATATTTTCTAGAAAAAAAAATATTGTTCACAGTACTCCCTTGGTACTGGGTATCATATCATGCTCCACTGTAACTGCCTCTTTAAGTGCACGGGCGAGCGATTTAAATAATGCTTCAATCTGATGGTGGTCGTTTTCTCCTTCAAGCTTTGCATTTATATTGATGCCACCATTTTGAGCAAAAGATTTAAGAAAATGGGATACATTCTCGGTGGATAAATCACCCACCTTCTGTTTTTTAAATTCCATATCCAGCACGCAGTAGCTGCGGCCACTTATATCCACTGCCACGGTGGCCAGGGCCTCATCCATGGGAATTATGGCATGGGCCATTCTTCTTATGCCTTTTTTATCTCCTAATGCTTTTTTAAAGACTTCTCCTAAAAGCAGGCCTACATCTTCCACCGTATGGTGGTCATCCACCCCTACATCACCCTGGGCTTTTACCTTTAAATCAAAAAAACCGTGCCGGGCAAAGGACTCCAGCATGTGGTTAAAAAACTCCACCCCGGTATCTATATGGTATTCACCTTTACCATCCACATTGAGCATAATCTGGATATCGGTTTCCGAGGTCTTACGACTCATCTTTTTTTTTCTCATCTTTTACCATCTCTTATGATTTCAATGGCCCCTACCGGGCACTTGGCAGCACATATGGTGCATACATGGCAGAATTCTAAATTATCGGCCTGGGCTTTTTTGGATCTGCGATCCACATGCCAGATCTGCCCCCCCTTGGGACACTCTGTTACGCATATTCCACAACCGGTGCACTTTTTTCGGTCTACTTTAATCTGCATGAATATACCTCTTTTTTTGATAAGTTATAACTGATAACTTATAAGTTATAATTAATTATATTTTTATAACCCGGGGTGAAGTGGCTTTAAAACCAGCAAAAACCTGACTACCTAAATCCAGATTAAGTTTTTCCCAGGAATAAGGAGTAATATCCACTAAAAGCGCGACATTATTCCCTAAATCTAATTTAATCCGGACCATCTTATTTTTAAGTTCCATGCCCACTATCTTTCCCGGTAGTATATTACGTACACTGGACTCCTGCAGTTCCAACATGATAAAAATATCCTCAGGACTTAATAAAATCAGGGCCTGATCTCCAATCTTCAGATCATCAGATAGGGGCAGCATAACTTCATGATTCCCTACCTGCATACCCATCACCTGATTTTCTTCATCCCGGGTAATGATATGACCTTCAATTTCATTCAAATGGCTGTGTTTTTGCAGAATTTCATTCAGTTTCTGGTATTCTTTAATAATCAACTTTCCGGTGGGGGCAAGTTGGCTAGCACCACCTCCACCTTTACCTCCCCTCTGGGTGTGAACCACTGGTGAACCTACCACCTTCTCCATAATTTCTATATATTTCAGGGCAGTACGATAGGGTACCTGTGTCTGTTGGGAGGCTTGCCTTATGGAGCCACAGCTATCTATTTTTTTTAGAAGATTGAATTTTTTATCATCAATTAATAGATAATGGTTATCTATTTCCAGTTGATATTCTGGCTGGTCCCTTACATTTGCCATAAGATGTCTCCTAAAAATATGGTATGTACTAAAAAGTAATTAAATATTTAGCATTAAGCCGGGATAAAAAATTTTAATCTTTATCAATCCACTTATTCTGATGCAAATCTATCAATAACCTGCATAATACGTTCTAAAAAACCAGATAATGGTCCGGTTTTTCGGGCAACCTTACGTAATAAACGCACATCCCTTTTTTCAAAACCCCTCAACAGCAAAAGAGACAGGATGTATACTACTGGAGCGATGATAACTGCCAGCAGGAGCCCCAGCAGGGTCTGGGGTAAAAAGAATATTGCTGCGCCCATAACCAGCGATGCTCCAATTATTTTACCAAAGGCCCTGAAAGGAGGATTAATTTTAGTTATTTTATAAGTCTGGAAGAGTATGGCCAGCATGATAATGAATGCGGCAATGGTGGTGGCCAGTGCTGCTCCTTCAATACCATAAACCGGCACCAGAGCCAGGTTCAAGGCCAGGTTCAATCCGGCCCCAGCTATGAGGATATACATGGGGTGGCGGGGGTAGCCAATACCCTGCACAATACTGGAAGCCACCATAAAAAGGGTGTAAAAGGTCATCCCAATAACCAGGATACTCAGTGCACCAGAACCAGCTGTAAACTCACTACCAAATAATTGTCCCAGTATGGGCTGGGAGAAAAGGGCAATTCCCACACACATAGGCAGCACCAGTAAAATAACCATACGATAGGACTGCACCATATAGGTGGTTAAAAGTTCCCTATCCTTAAGGGCAAATGCTTCTGATGCTGCTGGTAAAACAGCAGTGGCCACAGAAAGTGATATTACCAGAGGTAACCTGGCTAAAGGATCAGCGGCAGTATAATAACCAATATCCTGTAAGGCCATATAAACTCCCATTACAAAAATCCCAATATCATAAATGGCCATTTCCGATAGGGCGGTGATTATAACGGGAATAGAAAAGCTAAGTAGGATCTTAATTAAACCCAGCTCCTGGCGGAAACTAAAACGGTGTTCCGGATCTATTTCTGGTAAGTACTTCCAGAGATATTTTTTAAATATGATATAAGCACTAAGGGCTGAAGCTGCAAATCCTATGGCTGTTCCTAAAACTGCTCCCGCAGCATAAAAACCAGCCATAACCAGCACCACGGCAAAGGTGATCATAAATACCTGTTCTACTGCCCGGGTGGCCACAATGTATTCCATTTTATATAAACCCTGGAAAGCGCCCCGGAAGGCCCCTACAATCACACTAAAGGGGGTGATAAGGGCCACAGCTTGCAGGGGATAAGCCACCAGTGGCTTTCCAAAGACTTCATTGGCCAGCCAGGGAGCACTAAAAAACATTACTATGGAAAAAAAGATCCCCAGAAAAATCATAAGTTTTAAGGAAGTAAATACCACCTGACGGGCCATCTGATCTTCACCCAGGGCCTTATGTTCTGCCACGTATTTGGCTATAGCAGGGGGCAGGCCTCCTGCAGACAATATCTGGAATATTCCCTGAAAAGGAAGAGTTAAACCCAACAAACCATACCCCTGGGGACCTAAAAGTTGGCCCATGAGCATACGATAAATGTAACCTCCGAAACGGAAAATGAGGTTACTGATAATGATAAGGAAACTTCCCTTAACCAGTTTAGAGCTAGCACTTGAACCATTAGATGAAGACATTATAATCACCGCTAATATGAAAGAATAACCAGTATTTTATAAAAACAAAAATATCAGGTGAATTAGATATTATTTAGAATAATAGCTTATATACTTAATTCCTTAAAAAGATTAGAATAGCAAATTATGGCCCTATTTTATAAAAAAAATTTAATTAAGGGGCTTCCCCTCCACCATATCTCTTCAGGTAACGGCTAAACATATTAACTGTTTTTTTAAGTGTTCGGAAACCCTCTTTATCCTCTTTTAATCCTTCTAATGTGTCCTGAGACCATAAACACGCCCCTAAATTAGCACCAAAAGAACCCCCACTTACGGGTATCATACCGGAGAGGATGTAATAGGTGTGAATCTGCTGGATGGCTAATTCCTGACCACCAGAGCGATCTCCCCCTACGGCGATAGCCATTCCTATTTTGCCCCGGAGTGAATCATAGTCTTCTGCTCCCAGAGCCCGGCATCGATCCATGATGGCCTTTAACTGAGCACTGATAGCACCATTGTACATGGGACTGGCCATTATTATACCGTCTGCTTCTTTTAAAAGTTCAAAAACAGGTACCATATCGTCTTTCAGGACGCACTCCTTATTTTTCAGGCAGTAGTCGCAGTGGCGGCAGGGACCTATGTTTTTACCTCTAACTGGGAAAAATTCAGTTTCAAAACCTTTTTCTTCCAGCTGGGCTAATGCATTTTTTAAGGCGTAATCCGTGGCTTTTTTTCTTGGACTTCCACATATTCCTACTATTTTCATGAAAAAACTTCCTTTAGATATAATTTCAAAGTTTATTGATATAATAAGCTATTTCCTGTTCTATTTCATTTTTATTAGGATTTCCTAATTGATCCATCCAGTTTATAGCATACCATTTATTATTTTTCTCAAAGCGCAGTATTCCATTAAATTTAACCGGAGTATTATCTTCATAAAGAAGGTAGTAAGTATTGTAGTAGGCGGTAATTCCAGCTATCTGAGTAGTACCATAATCTTCAAGCTTACTGTATCCTGTTTCATTGTATATTTCCAGGTCATTTATTTCTGCTTCAGCTTTAGCTTCATTTAAAGATTCTATAAACGCCCCCTGGTTAAAACTTCCACGGACCACTCTCCATTAAACTCACTACGGTAACCCATTTCTGTTTCAGTTCTTTGCAACTTATCCGGGCTGTCAGATACACATCCGGATAGTGATACTATACTCAGTATGAGCAAAAAAATGATAAGATTTTTCATGATACGTGTAACTCCTTGAGGATGATTGATAGTTATGATGATTTTTTTTATTTTGTTACTTAAATTATTTTATACTGGCTTTTTGATTATCATTTTTCAGGGAATGTGGCATCCTGGGCCTGGTATTTTTGAAGCAATTCCCGTTCTTCCTCCTTTTTAGGGAACATGAAAAAGATTAACGCCCCTCCCAGGAGAATGGCCAGTATACCCGCCAGGTGGGCCCAGTGCTCCCCGGCCAGGAAAGAATTTTTAGCAGCATTCATGATAGGGGTGGCATATTCAGGATATCTGCGGGCCAGTTCCTGGGCACTGGAAAATGATTTTTGCAGGGTGGCCACCACACTGGCTGATATCTGTGCTTCCTTCTCCGGGGGCAGGCCACTGATTTCTTGGGCAAAGGACCGGGCATATCCGGCGGTGAGTAACGCCCCGAATATAGAGGTCATAATGGCCCCTCCTAAATCCCGCTGTAAATCAGCAGTACCAGAGGCCATACCCACCCTTTGAACTGGAACCGAACCAGTGAGAGAATGGGATGCAGGGGTACCGGCCAAACCCACTCCAATACCAATAAGGGCATAGGTTAAACCCACCATCCAGTAGGGTATCCCTTCTTTCCATAAAAAGAGCATGGTTAAAAAACCTAAAAGACAGAAAAAGTAGCCGGATAAGAGGGTGAAACGAGATCCATGAGAGTCCACCAGCTTAGCCGATTGGGGAGCAACCACCACCATGAACACCACCGCGGGCAAAATGGCCACCCCTGCTTCCAGGGTAGAGTAAGCCAATACATTCTGCAGATACTGCTGGCCAATATACATGGCCCCCATCAGGGACCCGAAGACGATTATCCCTGCTGTGGCCGCCACCCAGAATATACGCCGGCTGGCAACTTTCAAATCAAATAAAGGATTTTTAACCCTTTTCTGGCGGATGATGAAGAATAATCCAGTAGCCAGGGTTATAACCACCAGTATCAATGCCAGGTTCAGTTCCTGGGGTACGGGAAGCAGGTTAATGGCCAGTACCAGTGTTCCCAGCATGATAAGTGATAGCAAACCCCCCAGATTATCCACCGGAGCAGTGGTTTCATTCACATGGGAGGGAATATATTTCCAGGACATTAATATGGCTATAAACGCCAGAGGTAAGGTTATTAAAAAAACCGATCCCCATGGACGGAAAAGCAATAAATATCCAGAGATTATTGGTCCTAATGAGGCAATAGCCGCCCCCACACCGGACCATAAGGCAATGGACCTGGTCTGAGCATAACCTGTCCATAAAGCAGCAATCAATGCTAAAGTGGTGGGAAAAGCCATTCCGGCAGCTAAACCACCTATTATGCGGGCTAAAATTAAAATTTCGATGGTGGGGGCAAAACCAGCCAGTATAGAAGCAGGAATGGCCAGTATGGTTCCAGCTAGAAGCATCAGTTTCCTTCCATGACGGTCCCCAATTGCCCCGAACCACAGTACTGAGGCGGCCAATCCCAGAGAGTAACCCACTGCCACCAGGTTCAGGTGTATCTGGGAAGTATCAAAAGCCAATCCTATGGACGGCAGGGCCACATTGGCCACAGAAAGATTTAAATTAGCTACAGCTGCCACCAGAATAAGAGTGGCCAGTACCACTGTACCGGGGTTATCTACTTGCTTTTCCATCTTCAGACTCCTTTCTATAATTTTAATTAGGAATGATTTACAGATTATATATTCATATAAATGATTTTCTGATTATTAAGTATTGGGAATTACTCCCGGGCCTAATTCAGCATAGTCAATTGTAAGTTAAAGGAGAAAAAAATAAATGAAACCCTGGATTTGCAATCCTGCTGGCTTTAATCATATTATGTGGGGGATGTAGTTGATAGAAGTACTATTATTTTTCCTCATACTTTTACTGGTGGCACTGTTTTCCCGCCGGATTGATAATCTACCTCTTAGTCCTCAGCTAATATTTATTCTGGCAGGGATTATCACCGGATGGCTTTTCACCGGAAATCTGGATGTAAAACAAGCACCCTTATCCACCACCATATTATTAATTGCAGAAGTAGCCCTGGTGCTTTTGTTATTTACTGAAGCCTCCCAGGTTAAAATAGGAGACCTTAAAACCAATCACCTGCCCCGGAGACTCCTGAGCATAGGCTTTATTTATACTATGGTGCTGGGGATTTCCCTGGCGGCTTTAATTTTTTCCAATCTCAGTTTCTGGGAAGCAGCCATTATAGGGGTGGTGTTAACCCCCACCGATGCTTCACTGGGAGAGGTGATATTAAAAAATAATAAAATCCCTGATAAAATCAGGGAAGCCCTGGAAGTGGAAAGTGGATTAAAAGATGGATTTTCAGTTCCTTTCCTACTGGTTTTTATTAGTGTGGGGCTGGCTGAAGAATTCTTCTCATCTGCCACCTATTTTGTGGAAATCGCCCTGGCCCAGGTGGGACTGGGGATACTGGTAGGTATCCTGGTAGGGTATATGGTATCTAAACTGGTGATAAAATCCAAATCCCGGGGATGGATAACTCCGGAATACCAGCGCCTGGCTTACCTGGCCCTGGCCCTTCTATGTTTTCTTTTGGCCCATGAAATAGGGGGAAGTGGTTTTGTAGCAGCATTTGTAGGAGGCCTTACTACTGCCTATGTTACCCGGGATGCAGGTAAAGCTCTCCTGGACTTTGCCGAAGCAGAAGGGCAGTTTTTAAATTTAACTGTATTTTATATATTGGGGATAATCATTGCGGGTCTTATTCCTTCTATTACCTGGGAGATTATTTTATATGCCTTTTTAAGCCTTACTGTTATACGCATGTTGCCGGTGATACTATCCCTTATGGGAAGTGAAGTAAACTGGCACTCAGCATTATTCATAGGATGGTTCGGTCCCCGGGGCCTGGCCTCCATCGTACTGACCCTCATTGCCCTGGAAACAGTGGACGTATTCCCTGGACAGGATACCTTTATCCTGGCGGTTTTTATCACCGTATTCTTTAGTGTGGTGGCCCATGGAATAACCGCAGTACCATTATCCCGATTATACCTGGAAAAATCCAGGGAAAACCATGAATAAAAAGGAGATGTTTTACCATGTTACGTAAAGTGATGGATATAATTGAACCGGTATATGTTCGTGAAGGAGCAGGTGTTTTACTCCGCAGAAGTATAGCCACCTCTCGATTAAATTACCTGGATCCCTTCCTGCTATTTGACCACTTTGGATCAGATGACCCCCGGGACTATCTGGCGGGATTTCCCCTGCATCCCCACCGGGGAATAGAAACAGTGACCTACATGCTGGGTGGAAAGATAAACCATAAGGATAGTCTGGGCAATCAGGGAACCATTGGTAAAAGGGATGTGCAGTGGATGACCTCTGGTTCAGGAATCATGCACGAGGAAATGCCTCAAAAACCAAAAAGGGGCAAAATGGAAGGATTCCAATTATGGGTTAATCTACCGGCCCGGCTGAAAATGACTGATCCCCGGTACCAGGAAGTAAAAGCAGATGATATTCCGGAGGTTAAAGTTAATGGGGCAAGGGTTAAGGTGATAGCCGGGGAATACCAGGGAGTAAAAGGGCCGGTTAAAGAAATATATGCCGATCCTGAATATCTGGATGTATTTTTATCTTCTGGTGGGGAGTTTAAACAATTTATTACTCCCGGGCACAATGCCTTTATTTATTTATATGAAGGAAGTGGTCTGGTTTCCGGGGCGGAAGTATCCAGCACCTGTCTTCTGGTACTGGGGGATGGAGATTATTTAGAGGTAAATGGTAAGGAGGATATGCGGTTTCTTTTGGTATCTGGTAAGCCTTTAAATGAACCCATTGCCCGGCACGGGCCCTTTGTGATGAATACCCGGGAGGAGATCCGGGAGGCCCTGGAAGATTTGAGGAAGGGGACTTTTGTTAAGTAATACTTAAAAAAAAAGTTTTGATTAATAATCTTAAAATTGGGCTATTTTTTTAATCTATTCATAACATTTATAAATAGTGTAATACTATTATGATTGATATTTTGAGCAAAAATTTTTCAATAATATATTTTAAAATTGTAGGGGATGTTTTAATTCGTGATTGGGATATTGGCCAAATATGGGAAATTTTGGACAATCTAAATTATATTAACGAAGAAAATGTTAGAGAATCTCGCCATGCCATGACTTCTTTTTCAAAAAGAAGTAGTTTGCTTAACAGGGAGATTATTTATGATTCATTAATTAATAAAAAACCAGTATCCCTAAGTAAAACGAGTCATGATACTTTTAAAGTGATATATGAACATCCTTCTAGAACTAGTCAAGATTTATATTTGATACTCCAATTTGATGAAATGGAAAATATTTTAATAGTTACTGTATATACCAATAGCATTGAGAGGAGGGTACGTCACCATGCCCGTTAAGGCAGATTTCGAAGTTGATTACAAATATGATAGCAAGGTAGATGCACTATTTATTCATGTTAAAAAGGACTATGAATATGATACTTCTATTGAACTGGATAATGATATAATACTTGATTTTGATAAAAAAGGTGTTCCAGTAGCTCTTGAATTATTGAATGCTTCACGTATTCTTAAATCTCCTAAATATTCCTTAAATGATATTCGTAATATTAAAATGAGCATTGAAGTGGATGAAAAATCCATTAACCTCCATCTACAAATGGGTGTGATTATTCATAATAAAAACCAAACCCAATCTATGGATACTTTCACCTCTAATGATATGGGCATTCCCAGTATTGAAACGGAACTGGCCAGTGCATAGATTCTATAATTAATATTTTTGCTGATATATATATTTTAGGAGTTTTTGCGTGAAAGCGCTATTAATTAAACTTCTGCAGATGGTTTATATTTCCTCTGCAGTTTTATTTTCTAATATCTTCTTTTTCAGCTGTTTTAAGAAATTTTCAGGATCTGTGGGAGATATAAATAGCTTACCTCCGTAAATCACGGATTTATCTGTTTCGATTAGTATCCCTTCATTGCTGGTGAATATAGCGTAAAACTTCCCGATTTCCCCATTCGAGAAGCGGCCCCCGAGCATGGATATTCCAAATCTTCTGATGCTGGTATGGGGAATTTTATGGGCTTTAAAATCTTTAATTTTTTTATATTCTATGTTTTTTGTTCCAAAAAGCCATTTAGCTTTGAGGCTTTCTTCTCTTAGTTCGTATCGAATTTGATAGCCGCTGTAGAATAGAATGGCTAGGCCGATGATTATAACCAAAAAGATGACTGTAAGCCGGACTTCTTCTCCAGATAAAAACATGAAAATGGCTATAACTAAAAAGAGGGTTATTAATCCTCCATTGAGAGCTTTAAAAAGTGGGGATATTTCTGATTTGTATACTTCGTTTGTCATTATAACACCTCAAACTTAATGGATAAAACATATTTTACACTATGGATTTATTATTTCCACTTCAATATCTCGCTTTTGGCATACCCATTCCAGAGCGGGATCAGCTCCAGTGCATAAAATAACCATATCAACCTTTTTGGGATTATATTCCCGCATAAACATATCATAACCGGCAATAACCTGGCCAATTACTAAGCGGTTAAGTCTCTTTTTAGCTTCTATTAATTCTACTGATTTATGGGAGACTTCTTCTTTGAATTTTTTATAAGAAAACTCTTTCTGGGGGTAAATATGGCTGGAATTAGTGGTTTTGAGTGGAAATTTTACTGCATCTATCCTCCTGATTCTGGATTTAGGCGGCCAATTACCATTCTTACTGGATCCAATAGGGACTTCTAAATAATAAGTTCCCTTATTTTCAAGGGAATAACTATGTATAAGTTTATCTTCCAGGGTTCTGGGAGTCCATTGTTCTTTTAAAATCATATTAAAGTCCAAAAGCTGCTCATATTGCACTATAGATTTACTCTGATTCTGGATAATTTTTCTCCAGCAAATCATTTATTTCTGTAATCTGATTCAGGATGGATTCCACAACTACTGATTTATCCACACCTAACTCCAATTTTAAGGGTATTAATGCCACATCATCACCGGTAAAATATAATTTTTCTTCTAATTCTAGTTTCATAAGCGCTTTTTTTACCTTAGGTCTCTCTTCTACTGCACTTAACCATCCTTTTCCATAACACATTAACCAAAAGGGCGTATTCTGCACATTGTACCAATTTCCATAATGCAATTGAATAAAATAATGATTATCATGGATATAGAAGAATCTTCCATAATAATCTTTACCTGGTGCCGATCTGCAACCTTCTGTTGAATATATTTCCCGAGCAACCCCGGTAGTAACTACTTGATCAATAATATCAGAAAAATCTATATTCCGGCGAGCAATCATGGGAGAAATTTCCTGAGAATCAAGGGGTAAAAATGTTTCTTCATCCATTTGCTCACATAAACCCTTCAACTGGATTAAATCTGCCCGGGTAACTTGATCATTATATCTAATTGGGCTTCTATAAAAGCTAATAATGAATTCCAGTCAGTAACCGCTAGATAATTTTTTTCACTTACCTTAGCATTAATATATGATTTACCTCTAATTTCCTTATCCAGAATAATCCCTGCTTCCTGGCAGCGATTTTTAAGTTCCAGCCAGATGGACTGGAGTCTTCGGGAGGGAACTAGAAACAATAAGATGGATGTTTTTTCAGAATCTAACCGTTTTAAATAATTAATGGGCTGATTTTCAGTTAACCCGGCCCAAAATTTGGATTCAATTATACATGTCCTGCTACCTTCATCATCTAGTCCCACCAGATCCGGAATGGAACCATCTTCTCCATAATCCTGGGTTTTGAAATATAGGTTTTTTTCCATTTCCGGATCAATCATTCCTAAAAACCGGGAAATACTCATTTTAGCATCAGCAGAACTTGAAATAATATAATTCAATCCTTCTGTTGCAAGATTCTCTGCCTGCGATGTAAAATTCATTATTATATGGCCGAATAAAGTTTTCATATAATTTGACTCCTTTAAAAACAATAAAAGTTAATTTTTATTCTTCGGAGAAATAATCGCTGTCAATTTTTTTAATATCATAGGATTTTTGTTTAGAAACCCCTATATCATGGTCAATCATGAGTTGGGCCAATCTATTTCCATCTATTAAGACTACTTTACTATCAATTATGGAAGCGTATTCTAGGGCTCCTTTGGAGAAATTGGATGTGGTCAGGAATACGCCTTTTTTGGCTTTCTGTCCCTGTAGTGCTCCGGCAAATTTTTGTATCTCTGGTCTCGAAACCGTATTTTCCCATCTTTTAGCCTGGATATAAATGGTATCCAGTCCCAACTTATCTTCATTGATAATACCATCGATTCCACCATCATTACTTTTGCCAATGGCTTCCCCGGCATCTTTACGGGAACCACCATAACCCATATTTAATAATAAATCAACCACCAGCTTTTCAAAAAATTCAGGAGAACAATTTTTAATATTTTTAATCAAATCTTGAGCTACCTCATCCCTGAGGCTCTGGTAACTGTATTCTAAAGATTCTTCGGGGGTTAGTTCTTCCCGGATAGTTTTTTTGGCACATTTTTCTTATTACCTGCTCTAAACTTCACAAAATCAGGAAACTGCATTAGAAAATCAACATCAATTTTATCTAGGCTTTGCTCTAAAACTTTCAATCCTTCTCCCGTTATATTGAAATAACCTCTTTTCCGGGATTCAACCAGCCCTGCTTTTTTCAGGTATGTTCTTGCCCATCCCACACGATTTTCAAATATAGGTTGCGTACCACTGGGTAAAAGGTCATTTTTTTCTTCTTCAGTTAATTGAAATTGATTGGCAAGTTGTTCGAAGGTATTTCTCATGGAATGTTCTTTTTTATCACCTGCTAACTTTAAAAAAGGCAACATTATTGATTGATAGTCAGGTATTGGCATTTTTCATCCTCCTAAACTTCAGTTCCATTAATTAGATATCTAGATGTTTTCCTGCTGTTTTTTTTAAGAATGTGCTTCAGCCCACTCTTCACAGACCACTTTCGCCTGCTCCAATACAATTTCCACAGCCTTTTGAGTCTCTTCAGAAGGATATTTATGCTTTTTAAGTATTCTCTTAACAGCCACTCTCATTTTGGCTTGAACATTTTCCCTTAAGGTCCAGTCAATAGTTAAATTACTTTTTATGGTTCTCACCAGTTCCATGGCAATATTCTTCAACTCATCATCACCTAGAACTTCTCCAGCTTCTTTATTAACCATTAAAGCATCATAAAAGGCCAGTTCATATTCACTAAGGCCCAGATTATCTCCCCTTTCGTCAGCTTCTCTGATTTGTTTGGCTATATCAATGAGGTTCTGAATTATTTCCGCACTGTCAATATTACGGTTTCTATATTTTATTAAGGCATTGTCCAGCATTTCTGCAAATGATCTTCCTTCCACTACATTTTTTCGTGATCTGGTGCGTATTTGTTCCTTTAAAAGTTTCTCCAGTAATTCTGCGGCCAGATTCTTCTGGGGCATGGCACTTACTTCTTCTAAAAAGTCATCAGAGAGAATAGAAATATCCTGATTTTGTATTCCACTACCTTTTAGATCCTTAGTTCCAGTTAATGGAATAACTCCTTCCGAGGTTATGGCATCAGAAACAATCTGTTTAATAGCCAGCTCCATCTCTTCTTTACTGAGTTTAGGGCCTTCTTCCTCATCATCATTCTTCATTAACTGGGCCTTAACTGCTTTAAAGAATTTAACTTCGTCTCTTATTGCTAAAGCTCGTTCATGAGGAACAGATAGGGCAAATGATTTGGAGAGTTCATTTACATTTTTTAAGAACCTATTTTTACCATCAGATAGTCCCAAAATGTGATCCATGCTTCTTAATAGAGTTCTCAGTTGTTTAGTAGTATCTGGAGTGAAATAATCATTATAATCAAAGTTATGGAACATGGATTTAACCACATCGTATTTTTCCAGCATTAAACCCACGGCCTTGTCCTGATCAAAGGCGGGTTTTCCTTTACCTCCACCTACCGTGTAAGAATGAATTGCCTTTTTTAATTCGGCTGCTATGCCCAGATAATCAACTATAAGTCCCCCTTCCTTGTTAGGATAGACTCTATTAACTCTGGCGATGGCCTGCATCAATCCATGGCCCTGCATAGGTTTATCTATGTACATGGTGTGTAAATTAGGCACATCAAAACCAGTAAGCCACATATCCCTTACAATTACCAGTTTAATTTCTGAATCTGGATCTTTAAAGGTTTCACCCAGTTCTTTTCTTCGCTGCTTGTTACGGATGTGTTTTTGCCATTCTTCACCATCAGCAGCAGAACCAGTCATAACTACCTTTAAAAAGCCCTTATCATCTTCTTCATTTTCCCATTCTGGTTTTAATTTGATTATTTCGTTGTAGAGGTCTATGCAGATTCTTCTACTCATACCTACAATCATTCCCTTACCATCCTGGGCATCTAATCGGGAAGTGAAGTGATTTACCACATCATGAGCCAGTTCTTTTATTCTTTTTTCACTGCCCACTATGGCCTCGGTACGGGCCCATTTACTCTTAAGTTTTTCCTTTATTTCCGCTTCTTCTCCTTCGGTAACATCCTCAAAGTCAGGGTCGATTAAAGCCTTTCTGGCTTCATCCATGTCCAGTTTAATGAGACGGTTCTCGTAGTAAATGCGTAC
Organism: Methanobacterium alkalithermotolerans; assembly: GCF_018141185.1. Taxonomy (NCBI): domain Archaea; kingdom Methanobacteriati; phylum Methanobacteriota; class Methanobacteria; order Methanobacteriales; family Methanobacteriaceae; genus Methanobacterium; species Methanobacterium alkalithermotolerans. The sequence goes on from NZ_CP058560.1 coordinate 1,345,266, forward strand.
CGTGGCCCCATCAGCCACAGATTGTTCTATATCGTATATATCTATGTAATCTCCAAAGACCTGGATGGTATTTTTATCTCCCAGTTCAATAGGAGTTCCTGTAAATCCAATATAAGATGCATTGGGTAGAGCATCCCTCATGTGCCGGGCAAAGCCGTCAATAAATTCGTACTGGCTTCTATGTGCTTCATCAGCAATAACTACAATGTTAGTACGGTCTGATAGAAGTGGATATTTGGTATCCTTTTCTGGTAGGAATTTCTGGATGGTGGTGAAGACTATTCCTCCAGAGGCAACTTTTAAGAGTTCCTGGAGTTTATCTCTACTGTCGGCCTGCTGTGGTTCCTGTCTTAAAAGGTCCTTTGATTTGACGAAGGTTCCAAATAACTGGTCGTCCAGGTCGTTTCTATCAGTTAAAACCACTATGGTGGGGTTGTCCATTTCTAAAACTAATTTACCTGAATAGAAGGCCATAATCAGACTCTTACCTGATCCCTGGGTGTGCCACACCACTCCACACTTCCTATCTCCATCTGGTTGGGATGCTTCTATGGTGGCGTCCACTGCCCTGTTTACAGCGTGGTACTGGTGGTAAGCAGCCAGTTTTTTCTTAATTTCCTTTTCCCGTTCAAAAATGATGAAGTGCTTTATTAAATCTAAAATAACTTCCCTGTTGAGCATTCCCCGGAGCATGACTTCTAACTGGAAAGTGTCATCGGTTATGGTCTTACCATCAATGGTCTTCCAGGGCATGAAACGTTCCCAAGAACTGGTTAAAGTTCCAGCTTTTGCTTTCATACCATCAGAAGTTATAAGAATTTCATTAAACTGGAATAGAGAAGGAATCTCGGCCTTGTAAGTTTGCAGTTGTTTAAAACCAGTTTTAAGGGTGGCCTTCTCATCAGCCGGGTTTTTCAGTTCTATTACTACCAGTGGTAGGCCGTTTATGAATAGAATAATATCTGGCCGGCGTTCATTTTTGTTTTCTTTCACCGTGAACTGATTAACTGCTAAAAAATTGTTATTAGATGGCTCCCGAAAGTCGAACATGTAAACTTTATCGCCTTTTAATCTATCATTTTCCCTGTATTCTACATCAATGCCTTCGGTTAATAACTGGTGAAATAAGAGATTATTGGATAAAAGATCATTGGACCGAGATCTCAAGACTTTTTTCAGGGCTTCTTCTATGGCAGAAGAGGGGATTTCGGGGTTTAGTTTAGTTATAGTATCTCTGAGTCTTTGTTCTAATATAACATCTGTGAATTCATTCCTTTCTGGAGAACCTCCACCCGGTGAAATATTATTCCCATGAACATAATCATATCCTAAACTTTTTAAAATATCTAAAGTATTATCCTCTACTTTTTCCTCATTTAACATCCCTTACTCCCCTTTTAAGCATTAGTCCATAATCTTATATTCATAAGCCATTTCAGAAATTATTTCAGTCCGCTTCATAAATTCTTCTTTATTCCAATTGTTTATATTTAAGAAATAATCATTTAACTGAATGTGACTTTTTCATAGATTTCTTCTTTTTAATGTTAATTACTCTTATTTTTCCTGACATTATTTTGGGTAAAAGTGAATCTCTAATTTTGGACAAATTACGTGATTCTACATTATTATTTATTATAAGATCAATAATTGGAGTCATGATCTTATTAAATTTAGAAAATAGTTCATTTGATGGAGCTACTACTAAAGCATCTGACAAATCTTTTCTTTTTATATGGCCCATTGTAGTTGTTTTATCAGCAGCTGTTTGTCTAAAAGTTTCTAAATGATATTTTGTCCAATAATAATAGAACCATTTAGGATATTTTTCAGAAGAAACTTTGAAAAGGTGTTGGTTTAATGCTCCTTTTCCTCCACACCATAAAACAACTTCTAAACTTCCAGACCAAGAAAATATTACATCTCCATCATCAATGATATAATTAGAATCAATTTTTGAGCTTGCTTTATCACTTGCAGCAGTAATACCTTGTTTAAGTTCCCTTATTTTGATTACAGGGAGATAATCATCTTTTTCTGGTGGGAATTTTTGTAAAGCTAAACCATTCAGATAGTTTGCTATTTTATCCAGTGATTTTACTTCCCAACCTTTAGGTATCTCTCCTAACTCAGAATCAACCATTTCACCGCCACTTGATTTGTAAGGTTTTCTTTCTTCATTGGGAAATTCATAATGGACAAACCAGTGCTTGAAAATGGCCTGGCCGATTCCTTCCAGGGTTCGGTTCATTTTTTGGTTGATTTCAATTTTTTGCTCAATATCTGATAAAATTTTGGCAATTTTTTCTTGTTCATATAGTGGAGGAAGAGCAATTTCAATTTTTAATATCCTAGAAGGCGATGTATGTTTAACCGTCGTACCTGATGCTGTTGCTAAGACTAAATGTCTGTAATCGTGATTTCTTAATTTCCAATATAAAAATTCTGGTGTAACTTCCTTTGACTTAAATTTCAGTAATCCTAAACGTTGATTATGCAAATATTTTTTGTCGTGGGAAAATGGAATTTTAGCAGGATATCCTAATGTATCCCCTTCTTTACTTAAATCAGTCATTGTTACGATTATATCGTCCTTTTTAAGAATATAATTCTCTGGAATTTCACCAGTGTAATATTTAAATTTAGAATCATTAAATCCCCCACCTATTTTGAAATTTCCGGGGGTTAACAATATATGTTGGGTTTCTTCCTCTGAAAAAAACTTCCCTTTAAAAGCAAACCCATGTTTAATAGCGATTAAATCTCCTAAAGAAACTAATTCCCATGCTTCAGGAACCAATCCTATTTCTGTTTCTTTATATTTTGAATTCATAATTTAAACCTGCTTAAAATGGTTTAAAAGAGCTATTTGATACATTCTAATCAAATCAAACAGATCCAAGGAGTACCTTACAATAATATCCTTTTCAATTGAAGGATCGTGGCAAACAAATTGACTTCCACCTTGTCCATTAGGATGAGGAAAAACTCTACCATCATGCACAAAGATGCTCCTTTTTTGGTACAAAAAATTAAGAGGTAATTCAATAAATCCATCAGTACTGTCGATGTCCTTCAAATAACATCCATATTCCGGATAACATTTATCGTAGTCAATATAACATTTTTTAAGTCTGTAACAAGCCGGAAGGAAAGAGTTAGTCTCTATTTTTTTTATTTTTGAGTTTGGATTAGATCTAACTCTAATCAAATCAGTACTGTCTAAAGTATATTTTGCGTCCTTACTTTTAAAATTCGACACGATTTTAATTCTTTCTTCAATTGGAAGATTATCTTTAAAAAATTTTTGAAAAAGTAATGTTTTTTTCTTATTTTGATTATATTTGAACCTAGTTGCGGCTTCTATTGCAATACACAGATATAAAAACTTATCACATTCATCTCCGATATTTTCTATCCGTAGATAAATTAAAATCGATCCTAAAAATTTTCTATAAGCATTCAAATCATCAAAATTTTCAATTAAATCTATGTAATCCTTCTTCAAATCAATAGGAATATCATCTAAGAATTTCTCTAGAACTTCTTTATCTCCTTCAATTTCAGGATTAGGATCAAGAAAGATACTAAAAGCAGCTTGTTGACTTGGATTAAATTTATTTTTTTTTGCTGCGTATTCATCTTCAATTTCTTTTTGAATTTTTAAAGGAAAATTAAAACTGTAATTCATAACCAATCCCCCTTAGGTTAGCTTTAATCTCTTCTTCTAATTTATCAGATTCTTTAAACTGTTCAGCCAAATCAGAAGTCAGCCTTTTCATCTTCTCCTCAAATTCTTCTGGATCTTCTTCTTCCTCGGCAAAACCTACGTAACGGCCAGGTGTGAGTATATAATCACTTTTTTTAACTTCTTTCAGTTTCACAGACTTACAGAAACCTCGAACATCCTCATATTCACCAGCTTCCTCTTCACCTCTCCAGGCATGATAAGTATCAGCAATCTGGGCCACATCTTCCGTATTTAATTCCCTATGGGTCCTATCAGCCATAGTCCCTAATTTACGAGCATCAATAAACAAAACTTCCCCTTTTCTATCCCTGAATTTCCCATTCTCCTTATCCTTGGCCAGAAACCACAAACAGGCCGGAATTCCAGTATTATAAAACAACTGGGAAGGCAGGGCCACCATACAATCCACTAAATCATCCTCAACAATCTTCTGACGGATTTTACCTTCCACCCCACCAGCAGACATAGATCCATTAGCCAAAACAAAACCAGCCACACCATTAGGCCCCAGGTGATGAATAAAGTGCTGTACCCAGGCAAAGTTGGCATTTCTAACCGGTGGCATACCATAAGTCCACCGTACATCATCCTGCAGTTGATCGGCCTTCCAGTCCTTGTCATTAAAAGGTGGATTGGCCAGTATATAATCGGCCCGGAGGTCGGGGTGTTTATCTTCAGTGAAACTGTTTCCCCACTGGATATTGGAGTCTATCCCTCTGATGGCTAAGTTTATTTTACATAATCGCCAGGTGGTTTGGTTGGATTCTTGTCCATAGACTGCAATATCATCCAGTTTTCCTTCGTGGGCCTCTACGAATTTTTCACTCTGGACAAACATTCCTCCTGATCCACAGCAGGGGTCGTATACCCGGCCGTGGTAGGGTTCAATCATTTCCACCAGAATCTTGACAATGCTCCGGGGAGTGTAAAACTGGCCTCCCTTCTTACCCTCAGCATTGGCAAACTGGCCCAGGAAGTACTCATACACCCGGCCCAGAATATCCTTGCTCCGGTTTTCCCTATCTCCCAGACCTATTCCACTAATTAAATCAATGATTCCGCCTAAGCTCTGCTTGTCCAGGGCTTCCTTGGCATAGTCTTTAAATAAAACACCTTTAAGATCAGAGTTTTCCTTTTCAATGGCATCCATGGCTGAATCAATTAATATTCCAATATCTGGCTGTTTTGCCTTGCTCTGTAAGAACTCCCACCGGGCTTCTTGAGGCACCCAGAATACATTTTCAGCTTTGTACTCATCTTTATCCTCGGGATCGGATAGGCCTTCAGGATCGTTTTTTAGTTCCTGATAGACCTCGTCAAAGGCATCAGATATGTATTTAAGAAATATCAGTCCCAGTACTACGTGTTTGTATTCAGCAGCATCCATGTTGTTTCTTAGTTTATCAGCCGAAGCCCAGAGTTTCTCTTCAAAACCTAAATTAGCGCCATTGTTTTTAGCCATTCATAACACCCTAAATAAGAATTATATTATGGCTTTGTTTTTCAATAGCAAACCTTAAATTTTGCTATTTAATCCTGGACAAAATAAGTTTATGATATACTATTGGTGCAATTAAAAAAACAAAATATGTTTTAAATCATCTAAACCCTACAACCCCAAATTCCTCAAAATCCTCCTCACCAACACTATCGTGGTAAGTAAACGACCAATCATGGTCCCAGCGATAATAGACAAAGTTACAAGCAGTAAAGGCGTCCCCTCAAAGTAACCTCCCAGGAAAAACCGGCGGTAGATAACCACCACTACATAAAGAAGGATTACCACCACTCCTATCCGGTCCACATTACTAATAACCAGTTGGGATTCATCATCCCAATGGAGATGGAAGATGCGGTTGGAGAGGATACCAATCACCACCCCTGATAATATGCCCACTATAGCCAGAAAAAGACTGAAATACCCTAAAATTACTTCAATAGTCACTATAACCAAAAAAATCAGTGCTATGCCCCGGTAACCTTTAAGGCGTTTGATTATATTCTCATCCATTAATTCTTTGAGGGAGGCTCCACTCTCTCCTGTTTTCTCCAAAAGCCACATGGTATATAGTATGGTAAAAAGAACAATTAATTTTTTGGGGAGAAAAAGCTGGAAACTTCAAAAAAATTATCTAAAAAAGAAAAAATTAAAGAATCACCATTAAAGTGATTCATCCTCATCTAATGCTAAACGCATGGTATCCGGGTCCTGGGGCATGTGATCCAAAAAGTCCTCAGCAGCCCGGCGAACATCACGGGAACCAATAATGTATCGGCCTACCACAATGATATCGGCAGAACTATCCAGGGCTTCACCCACTTTAGAAGGAGTGATACCTCCAGCTACTGCTACCAGACCATTTTTACCAATTAGTTCCTTGATCTCCTTGATGTTACCCCATTCGGTCATCTCAGATTGTGCTTCACCACGTTCAGCTTTAAGGGTTTCCAAATCAACGTTACGGTGCAGCAACACAATATCTGGCTTGTAGTCCAGATTATTTAGTTTTTCAACAAAGTTCTCCACATTCATCATATCCAGGATAGAGTAAATGCCCTGTTTTTGTGCTTCGTGGATGGCTTTTTCAATGGATTCGGTGGTTCCCAGTCCAGAGATGGCTACTGCATCGGCAGTTTCATCTGCTGCCATTTTCACTTCTATCCGGCCCACATCCAGGGTCTTTAAATCAGCAATGATGAAGGAGTCCGGCCTTAATTCCCGGATTTTACTGACAATACCCACTCCGAATTTTTTAACCAGAGGCGTACCGGCTTCTAAGAGTATCCTTTCCCGGTCAGGCAAGCTGTTGATGATTCGTTCCATTTCATCCATGTTATCCAGATCCAGGGCCACCTGCAGGTAAGGCGGACTCCATAATCTTACCACACCAAAGCCCATGATAGGGTGAGATCCACGGTCTTTTTCAGCCAATACTTTACCTACTTCAGGGTATTCGCCTACAGCTCTTCTTATAGCCAATCTGGTAGCTCCATAATTGTATTGATAGATTTTCCGGTAATCTTCTGCTTCGGGATGGATAAATACACTCACCACCAGAACCAGGTCTTCCACTTTTTCTTCAGGTATTAAACCTTCTTCTACGGCATCGGCCACGGCTCTTCCCACTGCTGCCTGGGCTGGTCCGAATATCTTCTCAGCATCCTTCAAATCTCCCACAGTTACCTTGGGTACAATGAGGGTGGCGGGTTTGGTCATTAAATTAGGCCGAATAACTGACAACACCGGGGTATGACCCAGTGAAAGTTGGCTAAGGCCGTTAGCAAATGCTGTACCGGCTGGACCTTCTTTATCACCGATAATTAAATCAATATGAGCGATTTCATTTCCGCTTCCAATCAAAGCTTCTCCTATTTTATACATACAAGTCCTCCTAACTGATAATTCTATAATTTTGATTATATAATCCTAACTTATCCCCGGAGGGTAAGTGATTTAAAATTCTCCTTAAATATATGGGAAAATTACAATTTTTTTCCATTCCCTTATTCATTAGCTATATGCTAAAATCAATTTTTAATAAAAATAAGTTTTAAGAGCTCTGGGTATTATTTTCTCCATCATCTACCGGGGTGGTATTGCCTGTACCTGCATTATTATTGTTTACGGGAGGCCGGGTGTGACTCACACTTCTCTCAGGAGAGGTATTGCCTATACTAAAGCTGGTGCTTCCATTATCTGCAAAACGAATCTGAGTCATATTATTAGTTTCATCATCCTGGTTTTGCATATTCATGGCCACTACATAACCTGAGAGTAAAATTACCACCACAGACATGATGACTATGAGAACCGTCTTATAATTCATAAAATTCACCTGTTAAATTAAATAACAATAGATGAATTTTCCTTTATTTCCTATTTATATCTATCGCGTAGTAATTTTAAATAAAATAAATAGCACCAAAATTCCCTAATAAAAAAAAAATTTAAGGAATATTATTAAGCAAATATTCCTTACAAGAGATCTAATTAGTATTCTATTATAGAATTTAATCAATATCTCTTTAAACGATTTTACCATTTATGTAATCGTCGTAGCCCTGTAAATCCAGCATTCCATGGCCGGAGAAGCTGACCACAATGGTTTTTTCCTCTCCGGTCTTTTTGCATTCCCGGGCTTCATCCATAGCTACCTTCAGGGCGTGGGTGGTTTCGGGTGCAGGGACCACTCCTTCGGCTTTGGCAAAGTCCAGTCCGCTCTGGAAGGTGTGCTTTTGATGTACAGATCGGCCTTCTACCAGTCCTTCATGAACCAGTAAGGCTACCTGAGGGGCCATTCCATGGTATCTTAAGCCACCTGCATGCACTGATGGGGGCACAAAGTCATGGCCCAGGGTGTACATCTTCATAAGGGGAGTCATACCGGCGGTGTCTCCAAAGTCATAGCAGTATTCTCCTTTAGTCAGGGTAGGGCAGGAGTGGGGTTCTGCTGCTATGAATTTACAATCAATTTTCCCATCTATCTGATCTTTTATAAAAGGGAAAATAGCCCCTCCAAAGTTACTTCCTCCTCCCACACAGCCAATCATAACATCCGGCGTTTCACCAGCAATCTCCAGCTGTTTTTTGGTTTCCAATCCAATCACCGTCTGATGCAACAATACGTGGTTTAAGACACTTCCCAGAGTGTAGTAAACATTATCATCATTTAGCGCATCCTGCATAGCCTCTGAAATGGCTATACCCAGTGAACCAGGATGGTCAGGATTTTCAGCTAACATTTTCCTTCCAAACTCGGTTTTATTACTGGGGGAGGGAATGACCTCTCCATCATAAATCTGCATAATGGTTTTTCTAAAGGGCTTCTGATTAAAGGAAACCCGCACCATGTAAACAGTACAGTCCATGTCCATCATGGAACAGGCCAGCGAAAGTGCAGTACCCCATTGACCAGCACCGGTTTCGGTGGTTAAACGTTCCACACCGTCTTTTTTAGCATAATAAGCCTGGGCTATGGCGGTGTTCAATTTATGGCTTCCGGTGGGGGAGTAATCTTCCCGTTTATAGAAGATTTTAGCCGGGGTGTCCAGGATTTCTTCCAGGCGTTTGGCCCGGAAAAGAGGGCTGGGCCTACCAATCATTTTATAGACTTCTCTTACTTCTTTTGGGATTTTGATCCATCTTTCCTGGGACATTTCCTGTTCCAGCACACCTTTAGAGAATAATTTAGGTAAGTTTTCTAAATTTCCTCCCTCTTCAGGATTTTTAGGAGCAGGGAGGGGTACAGGTAAATCAGGGTTTATATTATACCATTTTTTGGGTACTTCATCAGAAGGTAGTGTTATTTTGTGCATTATATCACCATATTTGTTCAAATCTATTCCTTAACAGGGATTACTTACTAGGAATCTATACTTAATGTACTATTTAAATCTTTTTTGTACACTTATGTACATTGAATTGTTTTTCACCTTACTTACATTAAATCAGGGGAACATATAGTTTTAACCTTTTAAAAAAAATCCATGATACTCAATCTCCATCACATAAATCTTATAATCAACTCCCTCCCAAGTAGATAATATGAAATTTTTGGCAATAGATGTGGGTACCGGTACCCAGGATATCATGCTATATGATACGACGGAACCAATGGAAAACTCCATAAAGCTGGTTCTTCCATCTCCCACCCGGATAATGGCGGGCAAAATCCGTAAAACTAATACAGATATTTTCATGGATGGGGAGACCATGGGGGGAGGTCCTATAAATCGTGCTCTCTCCCAGCACATAGATAAGGGATATCAGGTGACCATGACTAAAAGGGCCGCCCTCACAGTAAGGGATGATTTAGAGCGGGTGAGGTCCATGGGAATAAAAATCGTGGATTCTAAAAAAGATCTGGAAACAACCCATTTTAAAAATATAACCCTGTCTGATGTGAATTTAGAAGCTCTTAAGAGTAGTCTGGCACCATTTGATGTTAAACTGGACTTTGATTACGTGGGGGTGGCGGTGCAGGACCATGGATACAGTGCCCACATGGGTGACCGGAATTTCAGATTCCTGAAAATCAAAGAAAAACTACAAAAACCCCTCTTTCCAGAGGAATTTGCTTACACAACTCACATTCCTCCTTACTTTTCCCGGATGCAGGCAGTACAAAGAACCTTAAAAGATAAACATCCTCTGGTAATGGATTCTAAATTTGCAGCAGTTTGCGGTGCCACCTGCGACCCGGAGGTCCAAAAAATGGATAGCTACGTGGTAATGGATGTGGGTAATGGTCATACCCTGGCGGCTTCTATTGAAAAAGGGAAAATCAGAGGGATCATGGAACACCATACCGGGGCCCTGACCCCGGAAAAAATTGAAGACTATGTGGAAAAAATGATTAAGGGTACCTTAACCAATGAAGAAATATATAATGACCACGGCCATGGCGCCTGGGTTTTAAAACCGATAAATAAGCTTCAAAAAGTAATTTTAACCGGACCCCGTCGATCTATAGTTGAAAAAACTAATCTACCCTTTTATAATGCCTCCCCTGCCGGGGACGTGATGATGGCCGGACCGGTGGGACTAATTAAAAGTATAAAATATAAAAACAGATAATAGTTCAGGCAAAAACAATTACTAAACTTAAAATTATTTTCAAGGTAAAAAAATTACTAAACTTAAAATTATTTTCAAGGTAAAAAAATTACTAAACTTAAAATTATTTTCAATGTAAAAAAATTACTAAACTTAAGAGAATTTCTATTATCTCTTGATTTTTAATTCTTTTAAATTTTGAGGAAGTTGAATTCGTGATTTTAATGTGTTTAATGGGGTTTAGGTATATATTTATATAGTTTTATGGTTATAGGAGTATTATGAAGTCTTTTGAGAATTATTTCATGAATAAGCAGTATGATCGCGTGAAACAGCTGGGTGATAAGCTTGCTGAGATTGATCCTCTTATTGATTGGGAAGCTTTCAGACCTGTTATTCGAGATATGTATTATAATCAGTCTGAACGTGGTGGTAGGCCTAATAATGATGAAATAGTTATGATAAAGATGTTGGTTTTGCAATCATGGTATGGTTTATCTGATCCTGAGCTTGAAAGACAAGCTAACGATCGAATATCCTTTCAAAAGTTCTTAGGATTCCCTGAAAGAATCCCAGACCGTTCCACGGTCTGGGCATTCAGAGAACGATTAATTGATACTGGTAAAGACGAATATATATGGAAAGAACTGCAAAGACAAATCGATTCCAAGGGACTAAAGGTCAAAGAAGGCGTTATACAGGATGCTACTTTCATTACAGCTGATCCTGGTCATCAAAGAGTTAATGAACCTCGTGGACCTGAAGCCAAAACCAGACGTAATAAAGAAGGAGAATGGTCTAAAAAAGGCGGTAAATCCTATTTTGGATATAAATTACATACACTGGCCGATAAGGATTATGATTTGATACGTAGACTGGAAACTACAACGGCTGAGATCCATGATAGTCAAATTGACCTCAGCAAACCTGGTGAAGTAGTTTATCGAGACCGTGGATACTTCGGAGCAGCCTGCAAAGGATATGATGCCACTATGAAACGTGCAGTGCGTGCACATCCATTGGGAATCCGGGATAAAAATCGCAACAAGCGAATCACCCGAAAAAGATCCGCCGGCGAACGGCCTTACGCCGTAATTAAAAACATATTCAAGTCAGGTCACCATTTAGTAACCACTACACTCAGAGTACACACCAAAAACCTGTTTTCATGCTTCTGTTACAACTTACTACAACTAAAAACCCTGCAAAAAATAAACACAACCTAGCGAACGCTAACCCCAAAAAACCCTGAAATAGTGGATAAAATAGAAAAAAAGAACTAAAAAGCCCTAAAAAAATATAAAAATAACTAAAAAATTACAAAACAAAAATAAATAAATTAAAAAAACAAAGTTAATAGAAATTCTCTTAAAATTATTTTCAATGTAAAAAAATTACTAAAATGGTTGAAAATCATGATAATTGACCCTCATATTCACAGTGTTTATTCTGGAGACGCCACAGGCACCCCCCGGGAAATCATAAAAAAAGCCCGAAAGATAGGCCTGGATGCCATAGCCATAGCAGACCATAACTCCCTTAAAGGTTCACATATGGCCCTTAAAGAAGTAAAAGAATTTAAGAACCTTATTATCATACCTTCCATGGAGGTAACAACTTCCAGGGGCCATATAGTAGCACTGGGAGTTAATCAGGAAATAAAAAAAGGGTTAACTCCTGAAGAAACCATGGAAAAAATACAGGAAGCTGGAGGAGTATCCATTGTACCTCACCCCTTTGTAAGGTACCGGGACGGTCTTTTAGCCCGGACCAACACCCTTAAAATGGATGCTATAGAGACCCTGAACTCTCGCTATATATTTGGTTACTCCAACTGGCGGGCCAAAAAACTGGCCCAGGAAAAAAACATCCCGGAAATAGGATCCAGTGATGCCCACTTTGTGGGAGCCATCGGGAGCTGCGTTACAAAGGTACAGGCTGATTTTTCAATAGATAGTATTCTGGAAGCCATAAGAAAAGGTAAAACCACACCTCAGGGGGGGAGAACTCCCCTACCTTTAATCATTAAAGAAGTGATTAATAAAAAGATAAAAAGGGTGCAGGAGTACCAGGTTTAAGATTTCATTTTTCTGGAGCTAATAACCATGCTGGAACAGATTTCCCAATTCATTCAGGAGCACTTTCTCTATCTACAACCGGGCTACACCTTGCTTAACACCATAGTATTTGGTCTGATACTGGGGCTGGTGGTTTTAGGATTAATTAAAATGTTTAAATGGATTGATAAAGATCCCCAAGATCTCTTCCTACCCCTCATACCATTTATTTTCCTGGGATCCAGTACCCGGGCTCTGGTGGATAACGGTATCTATCCCCTGAATCTCTTACTGGTAACACCGGGTATTTATGTATTGGTGGGCATCCTCACCCTTTTGGTACTCTTTGGGACCATTTTACTGGAAAAAAGAACTGGCAGAGACTACCGCCAGGTCATGTTTTTAATGGGGATGATACTGTGTTTACCCAATATTTTCAACATGGGCCACATTAATTTCCAGGCATTTGCGGCTATTATTGGAATATGGTTACTATTTACCGCTCCTTTTTTTCTTTTAGGTAAAAAATGGAAGTTATTATCAGATAAATTTAATCTGGCAGCACTATCAGCCCATTTATTTGATGCTTCCTCCACCTTTGTGGCGGTGGATTATTATGGCTACTGGGAACAGCACGTCCTGCCGGCCGCCCTTACCGATATGATGGGAACTGCATTTATCATGTTCCCCTTAAAAATAGGGGTTATATTAGGGACAATTTATTTTATTGACTCTGAAATAGAGGATAAAACCATTAAAAACATGCTGAAACTGGCCATATTTATCCTGGGATTGGCCCCGGGTTTGAGAAACTTTTTAAGTTTGATTATGGCCACCTGAAACTCATTTTTAATCCTACTTCTACTGGCTAGATTAAAAAAACCAGAATTTTTTAATACTTTAAAAAAGTGGAGGAGTTTTTAAATTTTACAAATATTTTTATTGAGTAATAGAAAATAGATTATTCATAGATAAAATTCCAGTAATTATAGATGGAATTTTTAAACTAAAAGCCAAACCCTTGAGGATAAGTCTATGTACATAGAAAAAGTAAAAAAGAACATGAATTTACCGGAAACGGTGCGTATATTTGATACCACCCTCCGGGACGGCGAACAAACACCTGGTGTGGCCATAACGGTGGATGAAAAGATAGGCATAGCTAAAAAATTAGACCAGCTAGGTGTAGATGTTATTGAAGTGGGGTTTCCTGCTGCTTCTGAAGGTGAAAAAGAAGCAGCAAAAGCAATTTTAGATCTGGGATTGAATGCGAAAGTCTGTGGTTTGGCAAGGGTTTTGAAAAATGATCTGGATGCAGTCCTGGATAGTGATGTGGACTACATTCATACCTTTATTGGTACTTCTCCTCTGCATCGGGAATACAAATTGAAAATGAGCCAGGAACAAATACTGGATAAAGCAGTAGAGGCAGTGGAATATGTGAAAGACCATGGGGTGCTGGTGGAATTTTCCGCCGAAGATGCCACCCGGACCGAATTCCCCTTCCTTAGTGAAATATATCAGTCGGTGGAGGATGCCGGGGCAGATTACATCAATGTACCTGATACTGTGGGGGTCATGGTTCCCAGTGCCATGCACTGGCTCATAAGTAAACTGAACAAGGACATTAACATTCCCATCAGTGTGCATTGTCATGATGACTTTGGACTGGCAGTGGCCAATTCTCTCTCCTCAGTGGAAGCCGGGGCCCAGCAGGTACATGCCACCATAAATGGCCTGGGTGAAAGGGCAGGTAATGCCTCTTTAGAAGAAGTGGTGATGGCCCTCATAACTCGATATGACCTTCCACTGGATATAAGGACCTCTCAACTGGTTAATTTATCCGATTTTGTTTCCCGCATTACTGGAGTTAGAATGCCACCTAATAAGGCCATTGTAGGTGAAAATGCATTTGCTCATGAGGCAGGAATCCATGTGCACGGGGTCTTAGAAAAGGCAGAAACCTATGAACCCATCACTCCCGAGATGGTGGGACACACCCGGAGAATTGTACTGGGTAAACACACTGGAGCAAATGCTCTGCGCTCTAAACTGGATGAATACGGTATTGAAATGAGTGAAAAACAATTCTGCACCGTCTATGATCAAATCAAGGATCTGGGTGATAAGGGCAAAAAGGTGACTGACGCGGATTTAAAGGCCATTGCGGTAACTGTACTGGGTCGGGCTAAAAAAGAAACAGTTAAATTGGAAGGATTTGCGGTTATGACTGGAGAAAATGTGATGCCCACCGCCACGGTGAAACTACGCATCCACGAGGAGTTAAAAACCGCTTCCAAAACCGGGGTGGGACCGGTGGACGCCGCCATAAATGCCATACATAGTCTGGTTAGTGAAACAACCGATATTGAACTTAAAGAATATAATATTGAGGCTATAACTGGCGGTACCAATGCCCTGGCTGAAGTATTCGTGGTGATGGGAGATATGGAGGGTAACCATGCCACCGGTCGTTCTACCCGTGAAGATATTGTTATGGCCAGTGTGGAAGCGGTTTTAGATTCTATAAACAAAATATTAATGGTAAAGTAGTAAAAAAGAAGATGATATGTGGATTTTAAATAAAATCTTTATATTTTAGGGCATTTATGAATCTTCGAAAAAAAACACTGCTCATGATTGGGGCCACCTTACTGGCCCTGGTCCTGATTTTATATGCCACTTCTCAGATTATCCTGGTAACGGGGCTAACCAATCTGGAAGAAGACAACATTAAACAGGATGCTGCAAGATTTGAAGAAGCTATTTTAATAGAGGAACAAAATTTAAATGCCTTCACCCGGGAAATGGCCTCCTCTGATGAGACTTATAACTTCATGCTTAATCAGAATCAACAATTTATTGACCATAATCTGGATGATAACTTATTTTCCGCCATGGGAATCGATCTAGTTCTTTTTTTCGATAACCAGGGCCACATAATATATGTTAAAAGATTAGACCAGGAAAATCAGGCACTATCCACTCTTCCCGAAGGTATGGGAGACTATAATTCCTTAAAATCTCTTTTTTTTAATAATTCCACCCCCTCATCAGGGGGCATACTCAATCTCCCGAATACACCTCTATTAATATCTATAAGTCCGGTAACTGGTTCTAATACCAACAGCACAGTTCGAGGAACTGTTTTAATGGGTCGGAATTTAAATAAACATTTTATTTCATCCTTTTCTAACTTTACCCAGTTGCAACTGGAACTCTCACCATATAACCTCCCTGAAGCTGGAAGAGATTTTCAAGATGCTCAGGCGGCTTTTAATAGGAATGAAAATATATTTATTACTTACAATGGTAGCGAAAGTATTTCAGCCTATGGATTTTTAAATGATATTGAAAATAACCCGGCAATTATTTTTAAAATTACTGATTCCCGTCTTTACTATGCTAAAACATTAAATAGTATCTATTATTTCATGGCCATGATTATTATTGCTGGTTTTATTATGGGATTTTCAATTTTAATCTATCTGGATAAATCAGTCCTCTCCAGTCTGTCTCAGTTAGGTGCCAATATAAAATTCATTGGAGAAAAAAAGGATTTCTCAGCCAGGTTCCCGGTTAGTGGTGATGATG
This sequence comes from Methanobacterium alkalithermotolerans, assembly GCF_018141185.1. Taxonomy (NCBI): domain Archaea; kingdom Methanobacteriati; phylum Methanobacteriota; class Methanobacteria; order Methanobacteriales; family Methanobacteriaceae; genus Methanobacterium; species Methanobacterium alkalithermotolerans. Next base: position 1,361,224 of record NZ_CP058560.1, read on the forward strand.
AGTTTTCTCTACTTACCCGGTCCTTAAATAAAATGATGGAAAAACTGGAAAATTCCCACCGGACTCTTCAAAAAAGCGAAACAAAATTCAGGCAACTGGCAGAAAATATTGATGAGGTCTTTGGCATATACGACCTGAAAAAGAAAAGATTCATTTACCTTAGCCCGGCCTTTAAAGATATCTGGGGCAGAGACCCCCAGGAACTATATGATGATCCCCGTAAGTGGAAGGACTACCTGGATGGCCGGGATAAGGTAAAGGGAATAGATGTATTTTCTAAAATCAAAAATAATAATTTAAATGAAGAAGAGAAAATACAATTCCCTATCAAAAGACCGGATAATTCCATAAGGTGGATTGAAGCCCGTTTATCTCCAGTCAAAGACCATTCGGGGAACGTAAATCGGGTGGTGGGTATAGCCACCGATATCACCAGGGATAAAGAGGCAGAATATCAGCTAAAAAGCACTAAAAAGCGGCTGGATTTTCTAATTTCTGCCACTCCGGCCATCATATACACCCTGAGTATTCATCCTCCTCATAAAACTACCTTCATCAGTAACAATGTAAAAAAACAAACAGGTTATTCTCCTGATGATTTTTTAAAAGATTCTTACTTCTGGATGGACCGGATACATCCTGATGATGTTTCCCATGCCCTGGCAGATTTAGGGACCTTACTCCAGAAAGGCCAGCACTACTATGAATACCGTTTCCAGAGGAGGGATGGTAAATTTATCTGGATGAGAGATGAAGCCAATGTAATTATGGATGATAAGGGGCAGCCGGTGGAAATTGCCGGCTACTGGATAAATATCACTAAAAGAAAAGAAGCAGAAGAAGCTCAAAAAGAATCTGAAAGAACATATAAAACCATATTTGAAAATACAGGAACTGCCACGGTGATAATGGATAAAAAAATGGATATAATGCTACTTAATACTGAATTTGAAAAATTATCTGGATACTCTCGGGAAGAAATCCAGGCAGGGATGAATATGAGAGAATTCACCCTGCCCGGGGATCTGGAAAACTATTATAATCTTTTAATCCAGGTTAAAAATACTCCCTATTCTCATGAATCTAGTTTTAAAACCCGGGAGGGAAAAATTAAAGAGGTTATTGTCACACTGGCTTTAATTCCAGGTACAGAACTTTATGTATCATCTTTTCTCGATATAACTGACCATAAGATGGCGGATAATAAATTAAAAGCTTCACTTAAAGAAAAAGAGGTACTGCTCCAGGAGCTGCATCACCGGGTTAAAAATAATCTGCAGGTGATTTCCAGTTTACTGTCTTTACAATCCCGTTACCTCACTGATAAGAAAAGCCAGGAATTATTTAATGAGAGCCAGAACCGGGTGCGCTCCATGACCCTGATTCATGAAATGCTCTATAAGTCACCGGACCTGTCCCAGGTGGGTTTCAAGCAGTATATTAAGGAACTCTCTTCGGTGCTTTTAAGTTCCTATGGGGCTTCTAAAAACCAGATTTCATTTAAAATGGAGGTGGGAGACATCTATCTGGATATCAATAAGGCTATTCCCTGTGGACTTATCCTCAACGAATTAATCACCAATTCCCTTAAACACGCCTTTGGGTCTGGTCCCGGGGAAATAAAGGTTTCTTTCCAAAAAAAAGAACCGGGAACTTATGTGCTGGAAGTAGAAGATAATGGGGTGGGTATTCCAGAGGACATAGATATAAATAAATCTAAATCCCTGGGCTTGAGACTGGTTAGAACCCTTACCCAACAGTTAGGAGGATCATTATCCCTGGAAAAAGTTCAGGGCACAAAATTTAAGATAATATTCAAATAGATTATTTAAAGAAGGTGTTAGATATGAGTGGCCCCAAGATAATGGTTGTTGAGGATGAGAGAATAACTGCCGAAGATATAAGGGATGGTCTGGAAGAAATGGGTTATCAGGTACCGGCCCTGGTATCCAGTGGTGAAGAAGCAATAGAAAAAGCAAAAGAAATATTTCCGGATTTAATCTTAATGGATATAAAACTGGAGGGAGATATAGATGGTATAGATGCTGCAGAGGAGATAAGGAGCCGATATGGCATACCGGTAATATATTTAACTGCATATTCTGATGAAAATACTGTGGAAAGAGCTAAAATAACTGAACCCTCCGGTTATATCCTCAAAGGGGCCAGTGGATTTTTAAATAAACCTTATGAGGAGGGTGAACTTCATGATGCTATTGAAATAACCCTGCATAAGCATAAAATAGAAACCAGGTTAAGGGAAAACCAGAGATGGCTGAATACTATTTTAAAGAATGTTTCCGATTCAGTTATTGCCACTGATCCTGATTTTAATGTTAAATTTTTAAATCCAGTAACTGAAAATCTCACCGGATGTCTCCGGGAGGATGTACTGGGAAATCATCTCTTTAAATTACTTAATCCTGTATCGGATCTTCTTGAATCTTTAAAAAAAGAAATAACTTCTGAAACATTGCCTTCTAAGGTAACCTTTGAAGAAGGAATTAAAACCAGAGATAATCTCCAGATACTAATTCAGGGCTCAATAACTCCGGTTATCAATGAAAAAGATGAAATTGAAGGGTTTTTACTGGTATTCACTCCCCGTTAAATATTCATATTTTTTTTAATCCAGTAGGAGACATGATATTAATTTAAGCTTTTAAACATATCTAAAAAGCCTTTTTATCTTTTAAAGTCTTTAAAATTAAAATATTATAATTTTAATTATTTTAATCCTAAATTAAATCTTATTCCTCTATTTTAGGAATAATAACACAAAATATATATAATATTTAGTTACTCAAACATAATATAGTCATTCTTACGGAGGTCGAAGTGATGCCAGAGGAAAATATTGTATACATCGGAAACAAGCCTGTAATGAACTATGTATTAGCTGTTGTGACCCAAGTGAATGGTGGAACTGCTCAAGTTGTTTTAAAAGCAAGGGGAAGGGCTATAAGTAGGGCCGTAGACGTTGCAGAAATAGTTAGAAACAGATTCATACCAGAGATTGAAATTGAAAACATTGACATATCTACAGAGGAAATCGTAGGAAATGAAGGCGGAGCCACGAATGTTTCTGCCATTGAAATCCAACTTCGAAAAGAATAATAAAAGATTAAAAAATTAATCTTTACTTATTTTTAATATTTCTTTAAGCCAGTCTATTTAAGTTAATTTTTTTTAAACCTTATTTATAATCTTTTAATCTTATCTAGTTCTTTCTTTTAAAAAATAAGGGGATTAAAAAAACTATCCCTAGTTTAAATATCCCGGTTGAATTTGGTCACACCCAGGGCAAAAAATAGCGCAGTGAAACCCACCAGGACCAGCACTTCCAACCATATATCTCCTATCCCGGCCCCTTTTAACATCACTGATCGCAAGGCGTTATTTGCATAGGTTAAGGGAACCAGATAGGCTATTTGCTGAAATATCCAGGGCATGGTTTCCAGAGGATAAAAAACTCCAGATACAAACATCATGGGCATGGTAAAGGGCATTACCATCTGCATGTAATCTTCCTGGGTTCCTACCCGGGCGGAAATCATAATCCCGAAACCTACAAAACAAAGGGCGGATAGTACCAGTAATAAAAGGGTCAAGCCCATCCCTCCCTTTATAACTATTCCAAAGAGAATTATGGCGGCTATTATAAGTATCAAAGCTCTACCAGTTTCTATTATGAGCTTGGATATGATCTTACCTCCGACTACGGTACTAACACTGGTGGGGGTCATAAATAATCGGGCCAACTCTCCCCGTTCTCTCTCACCGGCAATGGATTCTCCCATACCAAACATGCAGGAGAACATGACGGTCATGGCCAAAACCGCCGGGACCAGAAAGTCAATATAATCTATATCCCCATATAATTTATCTATCTGGAAATTAATGGAATAGAATACATTCTGGAGACTGGTAGATAATCCCGGGGCCTGGTTAGGATTTACCGGGGTGGAATTAACTCCAATACCGCCACGGGCAGTACCCATGCCCATCATCTCCATCCTTTTTATACCCAGCTCACTGGAAATCCGGTTGAAAAGGCCTTGAGTGGCGGGTATAATTGCCTGGCTGGCCATTTGATCGGATGAATCAACATACAGTACCACGTCCTTTGGTGAAATATTTTGAAGATCTTCATAATCAGGAGGAAGTACTATGGCTGCTTTGGCTTCCCCATTTTCCACCATTTCCCTGGCCTTGTCCGGGTCATTCATCACCGCCTTAACATCATACAAACTCATATTCTCTATGGCCTGCATGGTTTGTTCTGTTACTGGACCTTCACTTTGTTCCACCAGCACCACCGGTATGTTTTCCAGAGATCCTCCCATACCATAACCAAAAAGGGTGATCATGATTATGGGGAAGAGTAAAAGGGACATTAAACGAGGTTTATGCCTCCACAGCACCATCAAGTCTTTTTTCAGCATCCACATAATTTTTTTCGTTTCCATATTATTCCCCCGGGTCCTTACCAGTCACTTTCATAAAAACATCTTCCAGGGAGGGGTCTCTGGTGGCTATGGAAGTTATATTGCCCTGGTTTTTAAGCACGGTTTCTATAACATCATTCACTGCACAACTGGAGCTATCCTCCATATCCATAATTATACGTCCTGATGAATGTTCTTTTAATCCACAAACTGCAGGTAAACCTTTAATTTCTTTTATAAGGTCTTTATTGAGGTTGGTCACCATAATGCTCATCTGCTTATTTTCCACTTTTTCTTCTTTGTCCGGGTTGGAAATATTTTCAAGTGGTATATCCCGGGTATTTTTTTCTATGAGTGAATCTTTTAGGCTCTGAGGGGTGTTAAATGCGGCCAGTTTTCCCTGATTGATTATACCTACATTATCACACAGCAGCTCCACTTCATACATGTCATGGGAACACAGTACAATGGTATGTCCCTTTTCATTCAAATCATAAATCAAATCCCACAGGACCCTTTTGGTGCTGGGATCCAGCCCAATGGTGGGTTCATCTAAAAATAATATATCTGGTTGATGCACCAGACTGGCCACCACCGAAACCTTTTGTTTTTGCCCCCCGGAAAGTTGCTTCACCATTTTATCCTCAGCATATTTAATATCCACCAGTTCCATTAATTCCACAATTCGCTCTTTTTTCAACTCCCGGGGCATGCCATAATAATCGGCACAAAGCTCCACATTTTCTCTAACTGTAAGATCTCCATAGAGACTCACCAGCTGGGGAACCATACCAATTTTTTTACGCACCTCATTGGGGTTCTCCCGCACGTCATAACCAGCCACCCGGGCAGTGCCCTGGGTGGGCTGGATAAGGCAGGTTAGCATTTTTATGGTGGTGGTTTTACCTGCACCATTGGGCCCTAAAAAACCAAATATGCTTTTTTCTTTGATTTTCATATTAAGGGCATCTACTGCTGTGAAATCTCCATAGTCTTTAGTAAGGTCAAAGGTTTCAATAGCATACTTCATTTCAAGTTCCCTCCTCATTTATCTTTATCCGGGGCGAACATTTCACCCCAGAAATCCTCCCATAAAGGGGCTATTTTACTTTCAATAACATTTTTTATCCGCTGGATAGTAGCCTCACCATCAGGGGTTATTTCATAATACTTCACTTTCCTTTTTCCCTGGGCTTCCCAGATTCCTTTAATTAAACCTTTTTTTTCCAGATCATGCAAAATGGGATATATTACACTGGGACCTGGTGGTTTAAGATTAGCATGGGCTTCTTCCAGGGAATAGTAATGGTGGAGTTTATTCATGATTTCATATCCATGCAGCCTGTTTTTACTAATCATCCATAATACCATGGTTTTTCCAAATCCTCGCATAAAACTCCTGATCATTTTCTGGTCAAAACCCTGCAGGGGGATTTCTTCTGGAACTTTTTTTTTATCAGAGTCCATATTTTCCTTATCTTCTTCCAAAAATTCATCTCCTTTTACTTTAAGGTGAATAAAAATACAGGGACTGTAATCAAAAAACATCTATAAGCACTATATCGCGGCCCAATATATCCATTTACTGATATATCAATTTTTGATATAAGTTAGAAGTTTTTTTCCATATATAAATTTTTCCAAAAACAGGCTCCTGATAAATTATATCCTGCCGGGAATATATATACAGATACAATTTTATCATTCTTTAAAATAAAAAATAAAGAGCTTACTATCCACCTTAGAAAATAATTTAAGAATACGAGGAATTATAATGAAAATAGGTTTTTCTACCCTGGCTCTCTTTATGAAATCCTTTGAAGATATGCTGGACCAGGCCTGGGGGGATGGCTTTGATTTAATGGAGATACTCTGTGAAGGACCCTACTGGCCTCGAAATATTCTGGAAAACGGATTAAAGGAATTGGAAATTTTCCAATCCTATGATATAACCATATTCCTCCATTCTCCCACCATTGATTTAAACCCGGCCAGTATAAACCCGGGTATCAGGGAAGAAAGCAGATTGCAATTAAGGGAAACAGTGGACCTGGCGGCGGAAATAGATGCTCAAACTGTAACCACTCATCCCGGGCTTATCCGGCGCCAGGATCCGCATGTGCGAAAATTTGCCCTGGAACACGCCATTGAAACCCTCACACTCTGCACCGACTATGCTAAAGATCGGGGAATTAATTTTTCAGTAGAAAACATGCCCCACCGATTTTCTTATATCTGCAACAGTGCACCGGAACTTCAAAAAGTAATAAATGAATGTGGATGTGGAGCCACAGTGGATATGGGCCATGCCAATACCAGTAAAAATCCAGAAGATTTCTTAAAGATACGAAATACTTTTTATTACCACCTGAGTGATAATGATGGCGTTAAAGACCAGCACCTGCCCTTAGGGGAGGGAAAAATGGATTTAAAACTTTTGAATAATATTGATAAGGGTATAATTGAATTAAATAACTATGAAAATGTCTTAAAAAGCAGAGAACTGATTAAGACTATAACCTGATGGGGATAGAATATGGAATCAAAAAAAATCCCGGAAAAAGAATGGATGAGTACCAGCCGTATACAAACCCTGACTGATGGAATCTTCGCTATCGCCATGACTCTGCTGGTTTTAAACCTGGAAGTACCTGATTTTCCCTCCAGTGTAACTGATGCGGAATTTTCCACCTTTTTAATAGGTATGATCCCTAAGTTCTATGTTTATGGCCTTAGTTTCATACTCCTGGCTGTTTTCTGGAGGATTAATCATGCTCAATTCCATGTTATAAAAAAAGCAGACATGGGTCTTATTCGGATAAATATCTTATGGCTGCTTTTTGTAGCGTTGGTACCCTTTTCTACCATACTTATTGGTGAATATGGGGAACTTCCCTCTGCGGCTCTTTTTTTTAACTCTAACATGTTTATTATTGGAGTATTATCCTTTATCAACTGGTATTATTCCTATAAAAAGGACTTAACTAGCACGGATAAGAGCTCCCGAACATTTCGACGTTATATGGGAATCAACCTCATGTTTCCTATTTCTGCACTCCTGGCTATGGGAGTAAGTTTTTATCATCCCAGTCTGAGCACAGTTGTCTATGCCACCATACCCTTTATTAAATACCTGGATAATGTATTGCAAAAAAAATATGATGATGGAAAATAATTCAGGGCCTGATATAAATCCAGCCCTGATGTTGCTTTTTAACCAGCTCTCCCACACCAGAAGGGACCACCTGCACTGAATCCAGAAGCTCACTAACTGCAATACCCATTCCCTTGATGGTATTACCACAACCTGCAAAGATAACTCCTTTCCCCGCTAAACTTTCCATATGGGGGAAAAATGGAGAACCCTTTAAAAAAAGTTGCAAACCCGGCCCATATGCCACCAGTTCCAGTTCCAGATTTTCACCAGCCATATCTTCCATCAAATTATTCAGATTATTTAAAACCAGGTTAATCCGCTGGGGGTTGTTTTCATCTAAATGGAATATCACCTTATAATCTACCATTTCTCATCACCTAATTTATAGTAACACCACAGCACCGTTAATTTAGCCTTCAATTTTCTTTTTCTAAGTGCTAATGATATTTTCATTAAATAATACTTCATATATACGTCCGGGCATAAATTTATTACCATTAATTTAGAGAGTTCATATTATGAGTTGCTATTTAAGACACATGAAGGCCATTTTAGCGGATGCCGGGATAGAACCTCAAAATAAAGAGGAAAGAAAAGCTGTTGATTTGGCAATACGCCAGGCTACAAATCAAAAAAAGAATGAAAAATGCAACATAGTCTGGAAAGAAGTTAAAAACTGGATACAGGATGAAAAGAAAAAAACACGCTTATCTAATTCCCTTAAAGAATGGAATAGCCCAAAATAATATTTAAAAATCCAGATTCTTTATTTCTTCTATATTTTCTATTATCACATCTGCTGCATCATAAACCTTCTGCGGAAGATCTTCCTTTTGCTGGGTAGTTAAAACCCCTAAATCTGCTTCCTTTAAAGCTAAAATATCATTGGATCCATTACCCACCATCATCACCTGGTACTTTTTTTTAAGTTCTGCCACAATCTCCTTTTTCCGACGGGTATCTGCGGTGGGAAATACATTTTCCGGGGGAATGGAAAGGTAACTGGCCAGTTGTTTAAGGGATCCTTTACGATCTCCTGAAGCAATAAAAATACTCACCTCTTTCTTCTTAAGATATTCCACCACAGATCGAACTTCCGGGAATATCCTGCCTCCGGAACTGATGGTAAATTCCACCTGGCCCCGGGCCATATCTATGATGAAACCAGAACCACTGCATATTTCCACATCATAGTCTTTATCTACAACGGCCTGAATGGTATCCTGAATATCTTTTAAAGTTGAATTATCATTTTCAAGTGCTTTTAATACTTCTTTTTTAGTATAATCCTGGTAAGAATAACTTATATCAAAACTAACCTTGTTACGGGTTATGAATTCATAAATAGTTTGCCTGGATTGGGCATTAAGAAGACATTTACCTGGATCAGTCTGCAGCACCACCAGTGCCAGATCAGGGGTATAATCAATAACGTCCATGGAATTCAGATGATCGCAAATCTCTCCAGTTTTTATATGTTTCAATACCCGATCCCTTCTAATAAGGGTTCCAGAGTTATCAAAAACCACTGCCTGGGGCTTCATATATAGGAATGGGATCACCTCATTTAAAAACTATACTCACTTACTCTGAAATAGAAACTTTAATAAAAAGTCTTAAAAATTCCAGGGAATCTTAATTACTAAAAAATGAATAATTAAAAACTTATTTTAAATGCATTTAAAATAAAATAAGCACCGATAATCACTAGAAAAAGTCCACAGACCTGGAGAATGTTTTGGTGGGTCTGGGGTTTCATTTTACGGGATCCCCGTGAACTTAAAAAAGACACGGTACTGTACCATAATAAATCCGAAGACCAGTGACCAATTAAAAAGCCTGAAATCCCCACCAGGCCGGCTAGAGCAACCCCCTGGAATAAAAATGCACCTCCAATAGTGGCCCACCATATAAAAAAATAGGGATTACTTATGCTGCTTAATATACCCTCTAAAACTGAATGGGATTTAGATTTCAATTTTAAATTCCCTTCCGGGACTTTGAGGTAGGGTTTGCTTTTTACCATCTGAAGACCCATCACTATGAGTACCAATCCGCCTATTAATCCTATTATAAATGTCGCTGGAGCAGAACCAATCAACCATCCTAAGCCGGCAAATAAGAGAATTACCAGGATGATTTCACTTATAATATGGCCGGAAATTATCAATGGTCCGGCTATAAATCCTTTTTCTACAGAATCGGAAATGGTAACACTTAACATAGGCCCCGGGGCCAGTGCTCCGGATAGTCCCACTAAAAAAGAAGTGGCAGTAAATAAGGCCAATTCCATCATAAAATCACTAATCTTATTTTTTTAAAATGAATATTTGATTAAATTATTTAATTGCATTTATTGAGTATCATGGTAATCTGGTTAATATGATAATCAATCTCTTCTATCTGATCTTTTCTAAGTGATCTGGTACGACTTAAATGTCTGAAGCGCTCCAATACGTGGTTCATTTTATTTAAGACTTCCAAGAGGTAGACTCCTTGCTGATACATAAAATCACCACATATATATTGGCCCTTCCTGAATATAAATATGTATTTTTTTAAAAGATACCCGAAAATGGATTATTCCAGCAGATTTATCTTATGGCCCTTTTTACCTGCACTTGCTTTATTATAAATTGTCCAGGCGGTGGTAATATCCTGTACAGCTAATCCGGTGGAATCAAAAATAGTTATATCCTCATCAGACATTCGGCCAGGTATTTTACCGTTAATCACATCCCCTAATTTTCCCTTCAGGTCCTCTTTTTTCAGGATCCCCTGGGATAGAGGGACATTTATCTCTCCACTATGGCTGGCCTGATCCCAGCAATCAATAAATACTCGGGATTTAACTAAAATTGATGATTCTAACTCCTGTTTTCCAGGTGCATCTGCCCCCATGGCATTTATATGGGTCCCGGGAGATATCCATTCACTTTTTATAATGGGATCATCCACCGGGGTTACGGTGACCACCGCGTCTTTATTTTTAACCGCATTTTGAATACTGTCCACCGCTTTAACCGGGATATCATATTTTTCTGTCATGTTCCGGGCAAAATTTTCACGGGAAGAACAGGTACGGCAATACACCTGAGCCTCTTTAATATCCATCACTTCATTAAGGGCCATAAGTTGAGTATAAGCCTGTTTACCTGCTCCTACAATCCCCACTATTTCCGAGTTATCCCGGGCCAGGTGTTTGGCCGCTACTCCTCCAGCCGCCCCGGTACGCATATTGGTTATCCAGGTACCATCCATTATGGCCAGGGGAAAACCAGTTTCAGGATCCACCAGCTCAATTACAGCCATAACCGTAGGAAGATCATGTTTTTGGGGATTCTCCGGGTGGACATTAACCATTTTAACTCCTGCTTTTCTCATTTCTTCCAGATAACAGGGCATTATTCTGAGATCTCCCTTAAATTCATTAAAATAAAGATATTCTTTAGCTGGCATCTGGATGTTTTTCCGGGAGTGTTCCACATAGGCGGTTTCCACATCTTGCAAGACGTCTTTCATTTCAACTAGCTGTTTAATTTCACTTTGATTTAGAATAATAGTTTCAGGCATGATGTCATCCTTCTTAGGGGGTATAAAACCAGGAGGTAGTTTTTGAGTATTATTCCTAAACTTATAAATTTAACTATTGGTGTATAATAGTTCACTTTATGAGAATATTCAAATCAGGAAAGGCACTTTCTTTTTATACTCCTCATAGTCTGGATTTTCCTTTAAAATTTCTTCTTCTTCCTTTTTAGAGACCTTTAAATACTTATAAATTAATATTGGACTAAAAATCAGGGTTAAAGGAGTGGGCCACCCATAAAACCATCCCAGTATAACCAGTATAAATCCCAGATACTGGGGATGGCGACTGTAAGCATAAATTCCTTTATCCACCAGATTATCATCTTTAGAATTACGGTAGAGGGTAATCCAGCTTATGGTAATCAGTAAAGTTCCTCCTATGATTAAAATGGAACCATATAACATGGCCAGGTCCATGCCCAGCTCCACCCCCATAAAATTAATTACCAGCAGATTAGGAGGTAGCTGGGTTCCCGGCACAAAGAAATACTTAGAGGCCAGTAAAATGGTTAAAGGGATCCCATACATTTCCACAAATAAAGAAACAAAAAATGCAGTTACCAGACCATATTCCACCCATTGGGCTTTCCGGCGATAAGATAATGGTATTAAAAATGCTAAAAAGATTATAATAAAAAAAACCACCACCTGCCACTGTTGGGTGATCACCATGGTTATGATATTACTGCTCAGGTAGACCTGAAAATGCAAATAGAAATCTGAAACAAAAAATAAGGGCACCGAAAGTAGCATAATCAAAAAAATCTTAAAACCCGGATTGCGCGGTGTTTTCATAGTATCTGACCCTGGACGCACTCTATATTCTTAAGGTAGGAATTTAATTTAATTTAAATCCTTCATGAGCATATATTAACTACATATTATAAGAATTATTTTATAAGTTCCATGGTAAATTTATCTATTAGCAACCTTTTATTATCTGGAAAAAGTATAACATATTATTCAACTTAGTAGTCTTAAGAATCTTATATGATATTATAACCTTCAAAATTCAGTAAGGACATTTATAAGGTGTTATTATGAATATTCTGGAAAAATCAGAATTAATAAAAAATCAGGAACTCACAGCCCGGGAAAACGTGGAAAGATTTTCAGAGATAATTGACCAGAAAAACCCTCAAATCAATGCTTTTCTGGAGATTAATAAGGAACAGGCCCAAAAAAAAGCTCTTGAAATCGATCATCGCCTTAAAGAGGGGGAGAAAGTTGGTAAACTGGCCGGACTGGTTATTGGTATTAAGAGCAATATCAATGTGGAGGATTTCACCATATCTGCGGCCTCTCCCACTCTGGAAAACTATCTGGGGAGCTATGATGCGACCGTTGTAAAAAGGATAAAAGAAGAAGATGGCATAATAATGGGAATGACCAATATGGATGAGTTTGCTGCTGGTAGTTCTACTGAAAGTTCCTATTATGGTCCTACCAACAACCCGGCTGCACCAGGTTTAATACCCGGAGGATCCAGTGGAGGGAGTGCTGCTGCTATTGCCGCTGGCATGTGTGACCTGACCCTGGGATCAGATACTGGAGGATCTATTCGTAATCCGGCTTCCCATTGTGGAGTAATGGGATTTAAACCCACCTATGGTGCGGTGTCCCGGCAGGGATTACTGGATCTGGCCATGAGCCTGGATCAAATCGGGCCTTTTGCTGATGATGCATCTGGAATTGCACTTATGCTGGAGAGTATCGCGGGATGGGATCCTCAGGAATGCACTTCCATGGAGTGGGAGGTACCATCTTTTAGTAATCTGGTGGGTGAAGATGGAAAAGAAACACTAAAAGGAATGAAGCTGGGCATAGTAAAACAATTCCAGGAGGTCACGGATAAGCCCATAGTTAAAATTATTGAAAAATCCATTGACCAAATGCAGGAGATGGGGGCAGAAGTAGTGGAATTAAGCTTCGATTATATAGATTTATGCCTGCCTACTTACTACCTGATAAACTATGTGGAATTTTTCTCTGCCACCCGAAAGTACGATGGCCGAAAATATGGTTCCAAAATAGAAGAAGTGTGTGGAGATGAAGTACTCCGTAGAATTCACATGGGATCCTACATATCTCAGAAAGAATTCAGTGGAAAATACTATAAAAAAGCCCTCCAGGCCCGCTCTTTGATCAGAAAAGAAATAACACGGCTCTTGAAGGATGTGGATTTACTGGTAGGTCCCACTGTACCTAAACTACCTCATAAGGTGGGAGACACTCTGGAACCTCTGGAAATGTATGCTTATGATGTGCTGACGGTTATGGCCAATCTGGCAGGTATACCTGCCGGTAGCCTCAAAGCAGGAGAAGTTAAGGGAGTGCCGGTGGGATTGCAAATGCAGGGTAAACCACTGGAAGATGCAAAGATTATACAGGCCATGGATGCTTTTGAAAATATAAATAAATAAAACTTATCTCTTAAACCCCCCTATTTTTTTTTAAAATATGACCACTAATAAGGCTAAAATATGAAAATCGGACTGGTATATGTTAAAGGAGCGGTTCCTGGTTTTGAAGACTTTGGATTCTTACCAACTCACCTGCTTAAAGGCAATGGTATGGTTAAAGGCGAAAAAGCCCATAAAGTATTAGATGGCCTGATAATACCCGGAGGCAGTATCATGGAATCAGGAAGCCTGACTGGTGAACTGGGAGAGGAAATCCACCGGATGAACCAGGAAGGTAAATTCATTCTGGGTATTTGTTCTGGTTTCCAGGTACTGGCCCAAAAAACAGATATCGGCCGCCGGTCACCCTGTCCCATCATAAAAGAAGGTTTAGGGATTCTGGATGTTAGCTTCAGCCCCCTGATAAGCAATGACCAGGTGGAGGCCACCATTGTGGATGAATCTTTTCTAACCCGGGGACTGCGTGGAGAAACCATATCTGGATTTCACTGCCATACCTATGGTCAACTGGAAGGAGAAGGCCCAACTATTTTAAAATCAAAAATAAAACGGGTTAATTATTCTGATAGCCCTCAGGAAGTAGTTGCTGGTGTAAAAAATCTTGAAGGAAATGTGGTGGGTACCATGCTCCATGGGTGTCTGGATGAAAATCCTGCTCTGGTTGAAAACATACTGGAATTTTTAGGAGCCAGTGAAAAACAAGTTCAGGGCATTTATAATGATAATAAAGAATTATTAAAGAAAATAAAACAGGAAGTAGGAATAGAAACAGGATTAAAGCCATCTGAAAATGTTAATAAAACCATGAATAAATTCCGGGAAGGTGCAGATAGGATACCCCCTACTTTAATGATTGCCAGCACCGGATCAGATTCAGGAAAAACATTCATATCCACTGGCCTGGCCGGAGCTTTATATAAAAAAGGACTTAAAGTAGCTATTTTGAAGGTGGGGCCGGATATCCGGGACATAGTACCGGCCCTGTACCTCACCAAGGGAAAAATGGAGAAATATTCCTCCATAAAAATAGGGCATCTGGGCTGGATGGAACTTACTTTAGCCCTTGAAAATTTAAAAAAGAATCAATTTGATCTGGTTATTATAGAAGGTGTCATGGGAGTCTTCACCGGGATTTTAAATGAAAAAATACCATACTCTGGGGCAGAAATTGCCCTTGCTGCTAATATTCCAGTTATTATGGTATCCGGGTGTAATAAAGGCGGAATAGAGACTGCTGCTGTGGATGTGGTGTCTCAGGTTAAGCTCTTAGAAAAAATGGGAATAAAAGTCCCGGGAATAATCCTTAACCGGGTTTATAATCAGGATATCTTCCACCATGTAAAAAAATATATTAAAAAAGAGACCCGAACCCGGCAGGTAATGGCTTTACCTAAAGTCAAAATGAAACAAAGGGGCACCACCCCGGAGGTGGAAATAAAACTAGAGGAATTTTGTATTTCTGCACTTAAAACTGCGGAAGAACATCTGGACCTTAATAAAATATTAATGATGGCCCACGAACCTGAATTTAGTGGATACTTAACCCGGGAAGATATTGAAAACTTTTTTTAAATTCTAATCCTCTATTTCTTCTTCAAATAGATCTTCCCCATCATTGTGTATCTCGATACCATTACTGCCAATACCATAGGATAAAAACTGGGTGGGGGTTTTAGTGCTCCTCATTTTTATAATGTCCATCACTCTCTCCCTACGTCCTGTGTAGGGGTTTTCCCGTCGGGCTAATTTTATAGCACCATAAACTGAAAAAAGGGCCAGTTCATTGAATTCATGGGATGTGGCTGAGTCGAGTATTAACACCGAGGTAATTCCCCTTTGCTTTAATTCATAAACCAAAAGATCAAACTGGTTACGGAAATCATAAGGGGTTAACTTAGCAGTATATCCTCCTAAACTATCTATAATCACCACTTCCGTTTCCGGGGGTATGTCATGTAATATTTTGGTAAAATTACCCTTCATAGGATCCATATCCATACTGATTTCTGCTTCAGTTATTCTGGCCCGGATCCCGGTTAATTCAATAAAGGTGAGCATTCCTTTTTCTTCCAATTCCTGGGTATTCCAACCAAATGAATTAGCCTGCACATGCAAATCATAGGAATCTTCTTCAGCAGTAATATAAGCAGTACTATAACCCATATCACAGCTGCTTTTGGCAAACCTCAAACCAAATATTGTTTTCCCACAACCAGCGTCCCCGGTTATAAGAACTGATCTTCCTGCTGGAAAACCTCCCAATGCCTCGTCTAATCCATCTATGCCTGTTCCAATCCTCTCCATCATACCATCCCTCTTAATATTTCCATAATTATCAATTTTTCAGTATTTAACTAAAAGATCATCTAAGTTTTTAAGATTGCTTATTATATTAGGGGATATTAATTCCCTCTTAATCTTTTAAATATTTCTTGTAAGATTCTATAACGTCATCCCCATTTAAAAATACCATCTTATGCTTTTCGGCATATTTCCGGGCATCAGCAGTACTTAAAGATTCCCCATTTTCATCATCCATCATTTCACAGCAAACCGCCACCGGGGTAAGGCCAGCCATCTCCATAAGGGCAATACTCATTTCAGTATGGCCTTTTCTTTTAAGCACATGTCCTTCTGCCGCCCGGAGGAGGGTTACATGACCCGGTGCACGGAATAACTTACCTAAATCTGCTTGATTTTCATTTTTACAAAGCTTAGCCAGTTCCTTGATGGTGAAAGCCCGGTCATTATCAGTTATACCGGTGAAGGTTTCCCGATGATTCAGGGTAATTGAAAAGGCAGACTTCTCATCGTAAGGGATGTCCGTTGGCGACAATTCATTTAAAACCGGATATTTTCCAGCAGCAACTTCCATTATATCGGTCATAAAAGGTATGCCTAATTTTTGGGAGTGTTCTGAGGAAATAGGTACACATACCAGACCCCCGGCATCATTCCGGATACGGGTCATATGGGCACTGGTCATAAACTCCGCAGCAACAATCATGTCTGTTTCCCGTTCCCGGTTATCATTATCAAAAACTAAAACTATTTCTCCGTTTCTTAAGGCTTCTAATGCTTTTTGAATCATATAATCACTTGATAAGTTTTCAAATTAAATAAGGGTTGATTTTTCAAAGAATAAAATATTTTTATTAGAAAATAAGGCTTACTTCATCTCCATCCCGCAGATGCAGGGTTTTTCTAAGATTATCCCGGGCAATGAATTCTAAAAATTCTTCCGGGTGATGGGTCTTTACTGGAAAAATAACCGCCCCTTCCACCTTATCTTCCAGACGTGCTTTAAGCAACAAAACATCTCCAAACTTATCAGAACCATTAATCATCACTGTTTGCTGTTCTTTAGCTGGCTGGAGATTTTCTAAATTTTCTTCATCAATTAAAATATTTAAAGTTCCTTTAAATGGATTAAAACCTAATATTTCCTTAAACTGGGAGGAATATACTTCCTGTGACATGAAATACATGCCTTTTTGCGATCCAGATGTAACAAGACCTTTTATTTTCATAATAGCTTCCTCTTAATCCTTAAACAGTAATAAAATCTTAAGAATTACTATAATTCTAAACCAATTAAAATTACTATACTTATTACCCCATACTATTTAAATAATCATATACCGGTGAGGATATTAAAATATGTTATATTTAACTCACATTTAAATGACCCTTACCGGGATGACCTGAAAACTATATCCTCTCTAATGTCTTTTTTTAATTATTCATTTCTTCATCTTATCTAAAAATTATTTTATAATCATCTCTCCAGATGAGCTTCTATGGTGGAGAAGATAGGGCCCCGGATATCAATTTGTTTGTTATTTCCAGTGATGTAATTTAAAGCCACCTCATCCAGCAGGAGATTAATATCTGATAGCGAACGGGCAATGGTGCTTTTTACTTTAATCTCCTCCCTATTTCCCACCACCATTTCTTCTATGTGGTAGGCTGCCTGGGCGGCCAGGGATTCCATGTAACTTATCCTGGTAGATATCCCTTTTTCAACCGCCTTTTTAATAAAAGGATTGTCCAGCTGTCCTTCAGGAGGTATGCCCACAATATTTCCCTGATAAATGTATACCTGGTTTCTAGCAGCAGGGCCCAGTAATCTGGTGTTTTCTTCCTCTTCCCGGGCAATCACCTGGATATTTTTTCCTAAAAATTCTCCGGAAAATACCCGAAATTCACAGGGGGATGATGCAGATGCATTTTGATCCCATACCTTCAGAATGAGGTTCATAAGATTTTTACCATCCTGTGTAGCAGGATAATAATTTATAAAGAGCATGGTGGCCAGATCACGATCAGAAAGTTCCCATTTTCGGTATAATTGGGGATAAACCATTTCCCGGATATCCTTTTCCTGATGCAGCACCATAGCCATACGTTCTGCCCCCACACCCAGGTTCATTACTTCTTCTTCAATTCCATACCGGGCCAGGGCCAGGGGAGAGTACAATCCAAAGGTAGCAATTTCCACCCACTCTTTAAGCAGGGGATGGTAACCATAAACCTCGGTCTGGGTCCCTGGAATGTAATACTTGGATTTTTTCTCATCAGGAATATACTTGAATTTTTTAAATCCAAAATATTCCAGCAAACTTTCAGATACAGCTTTTCCCATATCCAGAGAAATTTCATCATCCACCACAACACAGGAAGCAGAATGATAGGTCATTAAATGACTTGAATCTTCTTTTTGCTCTCTTCTAAAGCACCGGTCAATTGAAAATAATTTTAAGGGTAATTTGGATCGATTATGTATATTCTGAAGTGAAATAAACCATCCGGAAGTCATATGGGATCGGAGGGTGGTTCTACCAGCCACGGGTTTCAACTGCTGAATTTCCGGGAAAACATGTTCCAGCACCCGTAACCCGATATGGTCTTCTGCTTCCAGGGAAGCAGATACATCATGCACCAGGTCGTCCCCACAAAGTTCCCCTTTTTTATATCCCCGGAATACCTTTTGAAGATCCTTTAAACGATCTTCATTCACTTCCACTCCCAGATTTTCAATTTTTTCTATTTTATCTATTCCCAATCCTATATCTGGCCGGGGTAGCCCTGCCAGGTAGAAACAACGGTCCAGCACCGCAGGAGCTTCTGGTCCAAACTGCTGATAAATATGATCTTCTTCAATAAAAACCGGGTTAATCATTTCACTAAAACCCAATCGTAGATAGGCCTGCCTTATCTCTCCGATGGTATCATATAAAAGGTGAGACTTGCCAGTACTGAGCCTCAACCGGGGGTACTGCTGGTCATGGTGGGGTTTTTTTAAAAGTTTTCCACTTTCAACCCAGGCCTTTTCAAAATCTTTTTTAGAAAGTTTAATAATCTTTTTTTTGTTCAAATTTCCACCCTCAAACTGGATTTTAATTTAGAATCAGTATTAATGCTTATAATAAATTATTTCTTTATTAAATATTAAAAAGTGAAATAATTACTTATGAGTTCATCATGATTTTTAATTAAATCTAAAATGCATGAGTTCACTATTTTTTTTAATGCACTTGAACATTAATTGGTTTTACTATCTTTATATTGATTTTCATATCATTATATTTTAAAATTGAGTTTGATTTATCGGGCCATCTATCACAAATTTAAATACCCATTATCATCAATTATCAAAACATGGAAAGCAAAATATATGAATGTGATGTGCTTATTATTGGGTCGGGAGGAGCTGGATGTAGGGCAGCCATAGAAGTCTCAGACCATAATTTAGAACCTTTAATAATTTCTAAGGGATTATCATTCAAATCAGGATGCACTGGGATGGCTGAAGGAGGCTATAATGCTGCTTTTGCCTTTGTGGACTGTGATGATAACCTGGATATTCACTACCAGGACACACTTCGAGGAGGAGGATACCTTAATAATCCGGAACTGGCCCGTATTTTAGTGGATGAATCTCCAGATCGTCTGGTGGATCTTGAAAATTACGGGGCTCTTTTTGATCGTCAAAAATCAGGTGAGCTGGATCAAAGACCATTTGGAGGCCAAAGTTTTCGCCGTACCTGTTTTCAAGGAGATAGAACCGGGCATGAAATCATAACTGCTCTTAAAGAGGAGATATACCGCCGGGAAATCCTCACCCTGGATGAAATAATGGTTATTTCTCTCTTACTGGATGATGCCCGGAGCAAAGTGCAGGGTGCGGTAGGCCTTTCTTTAAAGGATTCTAAATTAATCATATTCAAAGCCAGATCAACCATACTGGCCACTGGCGGGGCAGGACAGATTTATCCAGTAACCTCTAATACTATGCAAAAAGGAGGGGATGGTTTTGCCCTGGCCTGGAATGCAGGGGCAGATTTAATAGATATGGAACAGGTACAATTCCACCCCACAGGAATGGTATTTCCTGAATCACGTAAGGGAGTGCTGGTAACTGAAGCGGTACGGGGTGAAGGGGGTATTTTACTCAACAACAAAAAAGAACGCTTCATGGGAAACTATGATGATAGGATGGAACTGGCCACCCGGGATGTAGTAGCCCGGGCTATTTATAATGAAATCCGGGAAGGAAGAGGCACGGAAAATGGAGGGGTTTATCTTGATGTAACCCATCTCCCGGCAAAAACTATCCAGGATAAACTGGAGACCATGCTACTCCAATTTTTAGATGTGGGAGTGGACATACGCCAGGAACCCATGGAAGTTGCCCCCACCGCCCACCACTTCATGGGTGGAATCAAGATTGATAAATGGGGAAGAAGTACAATCCCTAATTTATTTGCTGCAGGGGAGGTATGCGGGGGAATACACGGTGCTAACCGCTTAGGAGGAAATGCCCTGGCAGATACTCAAGTTTTTGGAAAAAGAGCTGGAAAAGCTGCTGCTTTAAATGCCTTAAAATCCTCACTTAAAATGGACCGGCATCATGTTAACACAATTAAAAACCATTTATATGAAATCCAGAAAGAAGGGGATATTCCTCCCCATCAAATTAAAAAGGAACTCCAATCCACCATGTGGGAGCACGTGGCCATTATACGTAATGAAGACGGCTTAAAAAATGCACTGAAAGTTTTAAATAATCTGGAAACTCGCCTGAAGCGCATGAATGTCCCTGACGGATCCCACTATAATGTTTACCTGCAACAGGCCCTGGAAGCAGAAAACATGGTTCAAATAGCTAAATTAGTCACTAAATCTGCTTTACTCCGTAAAGAAAGCAGGGGTTCCCATTTCCGCGAAGACTTCCCGGAAATGATGGATGATTACAAAAAGAGCATTATTTTAAATAAAAATAAGGGATTCAGCTTCACTAATCGTTAGAAATAGTCATCTGGATTTTATAAACCCCATAAATTCTTTTTTATATTGTAAGCTTTCCAGTACAAAATCCGCCCCGGCATCTTTAAGTTCCCGGGGGGAATATATTCCGGTGGATACTCCGATGGTACCAGTTTTGTTTTCTAAACCAGCCTTTATATCCCGGGGGGTATCTCCAATCACAAAAGCAGGGGAATTATCCGGGCTAAAATTATATTTTCGGCTGGCTCTTTTCAGGGCAGTAGATACCAGATATGGCCGGTGGTAATTATCACTTCCAAAACCACCTAATTTGAAATATTTATCCAGGTCCACCTGTTTTAGTTTTGCCCGGGCAATTGATTCCAGGTTACCGGTGATTAATCCTAATAATATGCCCTGACTTTCCAGTTCAGTCAATAAATCCCTTACTCCCTCCAGCACCATAATATGGTCGTCTTTAACATTTAAAATAAAATAAGAGGATAATATCTCTTTAAATTCATCTAATTTCTTTTTTATAAGATTTTCATCAAGACCCTCTTTTTTTAAAACTTCACAGGTTATCTGGGGGTCAGTTTTCCCATGGTAATTGATAATATCAATATCTGTGTTCACCTGAAAGACTTCCTGGAAGGCATGACTAAAGGCACGGTGATGGCACTCGGAACGATCAATCAGGGTTTTATCAATATCAAAAAGCAATAAAATCATGTTATAAACCTGCTAATTTTTGGAAAGCATTTCTTCAGCTGCGTTTTCAGCCAGCTCCAGAACCTGATTTTCTTTTATAAACTGAAGATTTCGGTTTTCCATGAGAATGTTACCATTACAGATAACGGTATCCACATCACCACCCTGGGCAGAGTACACCAGGTGGGATAAAGGGTGCCTGAAAGGAGTTAAATGTGAGGTTTTAATATTAATAATCGCCAGATCGGCTTTTTTACCTTCCTTAATGGTTCCTATTTCCTTTTCCATCCCCAAAGCAGAGGCACCCTGTATGGTGGCCATCTGGAATACTTTTTCTGCCGGGAGGGAAGTGGGATCTAAAGTATGGACTTTCTGCAAGAGAGCCGCCAGCTTCATCTCTTCTAACATATCCAGATTATTATTAGAAGCAGCACCGTCAGTTCCCAGTCCCACCACAACCTCATTTTTAATTAATTGATCCACTGGGGATACTCCTGAAGCTAATTTCATATTACTGGCTGGATTGTGGGATAAATTCACCTTTCTTTTTTTGATAATATTTATTTCCTCAGAAGAAAGCCACACCCCATGGGCTGCCAGAACATCTTCTTTTAAAAATCCTATTTCATCCAGATATTCAAAAGGTCTTTTACCCTGGGCATCTGTAACTTGTTGAACTTCGGTCCGGGTTTCACCAACATGAATATGTATGGAAATGCCTTTTTTAGTGGCTTCCTCCCGGACCTGTTTAAGCAGTTCTTCAGAACAGGTATAGGGTGAATGAGGACCATAAGCCACCTGGATTCTTCCACTGGCGCTGTTATGACATTTTTCAATCAGATGATGTGTTTTTTTAAATTCTTCTTTTCGCTTATGGGCATCACCTAAATCAATCATTCCATGGGATAAGATGCAGCGCAGACCGGATTCTTCCACTGCCCGGGCTACATCCTCCATATAGAAATACATATCATTGAAGGTGGTGGTACCTGACTTTATCATTTCCACACAACCTAAAAGGGCACCGGCATAACAGTAATCCTCATTTAAACTAGCTTCCATAGGCCAGATATGGTCATTCAGCCAGGTATCAAGGTCCAAATCATCGGCCAGACCCCTTAAAAGTGTCATGGAAAGGTGGGTGTGGGTATTCACCATGCCGGGTATTACTATTTTTTTAGAACCATCAATAACTTTGTCTGCTTCTTTTTTATTGATGTCCTTAGATAATTCTCTTATTTTATCATTTTCAATTAAAATTGATCCCTTTTCCATTTTCTCCCCATCTAAAATCAGGGTATTTTCAATCAGAATACTGTTACTTTCCATGGTCACCACCTTCTACCATCTTACTTAAAAGGTCTAATATGTGGGGGCTACAATGTATATACATCGAAGATAAGAATAGACCTTGAATAGATATAACTATAAATAAAGATTATCATCATCAGGTAATAAACTATCTGGAGTATAAAAATGAAGATTAGAATTGCCATTCCCTCTAAAGGAAGAATAAGCGATCCGGTGGTTAAACTTTTAGGCAAAGCCGGAATCGGTTTAAAAGATACAGTTAATAGGAAGCTTTTTTCAGATACTCATCATCCGGATATCAGTGTAATGTTCACCCGTGCTGCGGATATACCAGAATTTGTAGCTGACGGGGCAGCTGATATGGGAATCACCGGACTGGACCTCATTCAGGAGAAGGGAAACCGGGTTAAAATCTTAGAAGATCTGAATTTTGGAAAGGCCAGCCTGGTATTGGCTTCTCCAGAAGAATCCTCAATAACTAATCTTAATGATGTAAAAGATGGTATGGTGGTGGCCACTGAGTTTCCCAATCTTACCTATCGTTATCTCCAGGAAAATGGTGTAAATGCTAAAATAGTGGAACTGAGTGGTTCCACGGAAATAGCACCATTTATTGGTGTGGCCGATTTGATTGCGGATTTAACCAGCACCGGCACCACCTTAAAAATGAATCATCTTAAAATTGTGGACACCATACTTGAAAGTTCAGTTAAACTGGTGGCCAATCACCACAGTTATAAGGATAAGAATAAAATCATGGAGGAAGTGCGCACCGGTATAAGGGGGGTTATGGATGCTGAGGGTAGAAAACTGGTCATGCTAAATGTGGAAAAAAACAAGCTGGAAGAGGTTAAACAGGCCATGCCGGGAATGACCGGTCCCACTGTTTCCCAGGTTTTATCCAGTGAGAATATGGTGGCCGTACATGCCGTGGTAGGTGAAGAAGAAGTTTTTAATCTGATAAACCGCCTGAAAAAAGTAGGGGCCCGGGATATACTGGTCATGCCTATTGAAAGGATAATTTAATTTTTCTTTAATATTTCCCCTTCAGAAGCAGGAGATTTAATAATGAATTATGTGGGATTGATTATAAAAAATCCATTCAGGAATAAAACCAGAACTTCCCTGGCCATTATAGGCATTGCCATAGGCATTGCCACCATAGTAGCTCTGGGTCTTGTTACTGGGGGACTCAAAGAATCCACCGAAAGCACCCTTAAAGCAGGGGGAGCTGAAATAACTGTAATACAGGCAGGTACCGATGGTTTCCTGGCAGGGAATGTTCAAAAAGAACGCATCACTGATATTCAAAATATAAACGGGATTCAGGATACAGCAGGTGTTCTCCGGACCAGTGTTCGTCTGGAAAATGGTTCCAGTTCCAACTTTGGCCCCAGTGGATTCATAGTGAATGGTATGGAGGTCACTAAACTTAATCTGGCCGGCATAGAAAGTATTGATGGGGCTTATTTTTCAGATGATGATGCCAATGAAATAATTATAGGTAAAACTGCTGCTCAGAACCTCAATAAAACGGTGGGGGATTCTATAAAAATTTTTAATGAGGATTTTAAAATCACCGGGATTTTCGAAACAGGAAATATCATCACCGATGCTGGAGCATACCTTTCCTTAAGTAAACTTCAGCAATTAACCAATACTGAAGATAAGGTCAGTATAATACTGGTTAAGATAAATGAAAATGCCAACGCTACCCAGGTAGGAAATGATATTGAAGAGGCCTATCCAGATGAACTGGCCACCACTTCTGCTGCTGATCAAATAGGAAGGATAAATCAGGGATTAAGCTTTATCGATACTGCCACCTGGGCAATATCATTACTGGCCATAGTTATAGGAGGGGTGGGAGTTATAAACACCATGATAATGTCTGTTTATGAAAGAACCCGGGAAATCGGGGTCTTAAAAGCGGTGGGATGGAGAAGTAGAAGAATATTAGGCATGATTTTAGGTGAATCCATAGTAATCACTCTTTTGGCTGCCCTGGTTGGTATTGTGGTGGGAATTATTGGGGTGGAACTGCTTTTATCCCTCACTACCGAAACCCAGGGCATAATCCAGCCAGCATATTCTCTGGAACTATTTGCCCGGGCTTTAGGAATAGCATTCCTGGTAGGAATAATCGGAGGTATTTATCCTGCTTACCGGGCCAGCAGACTAGCTCCAACCGAGGCACTGCGCTATGAATAAACCAGATTACTTTATTGAAATACAAAACCTTAAAAAAAGCTATGATGAAGGGACCATAAAGGCTTTAAATGGCATAGACCTGAAAATCAAAAAGGGGGAATTTGTTTCTATTATGGGGCCTTCAGGTTCTGGTAAATCCACCCTCCTCAATATGATAGGGGCTCTGGATAAGGGAGATGAAGGTTCTCTAAAGGTAGCCGGTATTGATTTAATGCAAAAAAAGGATTTGAGTCAGTTCCGGTCTTCTGAAATTGGATTCGTCTTTCAGCTGCATAACTTAATTCCCAACCTCACGGTAGTGGAGAATGTACAGATTCCCATGCTGGAAACTCCAATTTCCAGTAAAAAAATGGAAAAACGGGCACTTGATCTATTAAAAAAAGTGGAACTGGAGGATAAAATTAACCAGAGACCAACCAAACTTTCAGGGGGAGAAAGACAGAGGGTGGCTATTGCCCGGGCTTTAGTAAACCACCCCTCTATTATATTAGCCGATGAACCCACAGGTTCTTTAGATTCCAAAACAGGGGACATAATTCTGGGCCTACTAAAAAACATCCATAAAAAAGAAAATGTAACACTGATTATGGTAACACACGAATCATACGTGGCTAATATGGCTGATAGAATTATTAATGTACTTGATGGTAAAATAAGGGATGATTCAACTAATAATATTGTGTCCTAACCCTATAATGGATCAAATCACTAAATATTTTCCAGAAAATGGCAATTAAGGAACCATATACACCCTCATTATACTGCCTTTTTGAAGAATTGTTAAAATTTCACTGTTAATATTTATTAATTTGCTTTCTAAATAAGAACTAAATGCACCGGGGATTAACTATGAAGATTATGCGATTTATAGTAGATCGAAAAGAAAAAACAGGCTTAATTGAGGATTCTAATATTATAGAACTTAGCTGTTCAGTTGTGGAAGCACTTAACGCTATTAATCTTGATAAATTCAAAAAAAACAGTTATTATACTTTAGAAAATATTAAAATTAAAGCACCGGTCTCACCTTCCAAGGTGGTGTGTGTGGGTCTAAATTACCAGGACCATGCTGCTGAACTAAACATGGATATTCCCGATGAACCCATCCTATTTTTAAAACCCCCCAGTGCAGTTATTGGGCATCAGGAGCCCATCATTTATCCTGGTTCTTCAAATCAAGTTGATTATGAGGCAGAAATGGGAATAATCATTTCCAAAAAAGCAAAAAATATAAAGGAAAATAATGCCCGGGAATTTATAGGGGGATACACCATCCTTAATGATGTGACTGCCCGGGATCTGCAAAAAAAAGACGGGCAATGGACCCGTGCTAAGAGTTTTGATACTTTCGCCCCGATAGGTCCGGTTATTGAAACTCAAATGAATCCTGATAATCAAAATATATTCTTAAAGCTTAATGGAGAAATTAAACAGGATTCTAATACTAAAAATATGATATTTGAGGTGGAAGAACTCCTGGAATTCATATCTCATATTATGACTCTTAATCCGGGAGATATTATTGCCACAGGCACCCCACCCGGGGTGGGTTCCCTGCAACCAGGGGACCGGATTGAAACCGGGGTGGAGGATATAGGTGTCCTGAAAAATCAGATTATAAGGCCTTAATCATTAATAGGCCCTAGAGTAAATATTACTAATAGATTAAGGGGAGGATAATCTTTCTAATTTTATTTCATATTCTTTTTTCAGGCTGATTATTAAAAATATAATGCTTAAAATCAGTAAAAGAGCAAAAAGACCTACCATAAACCATTCTCCCTTTTGGATATAGTAACCTGGACTTAAAATCAGGGTGTATATTAACATGCCCAGACCAATGAGATTAAGGTTGTACCCGGATCTTTTTTTATATAAAAGACTTATGCCTGCAATTGTAAGTAGAATAGCAGTTGAAAATTCCGCTATAAGATGCAAAACGATTTCTGCGGGGCGGGTAGTAAACTCAGGCACCATACCTGATAAGAGAAAAAAGGCCCACATTACTATCATCAAACTACCAATAAAAATAGAATAAATCGCTATAATATTTCTTAATGTCATTTTAATCACTTTTTTTCATGAGAATTAATATCATTAGCTTTAAAAAAAGGAATAGAATATTAGGAATTCTATTCCAGGAAAATAGCTGGTTTATAAGGCAGGGCATTACGGGCTTTGTTTTCGGGATCATAATCTGCATCCTGATGGATTACTATCTCTGCTTCTGTTACCTTTTGTAAATAATCTCGGGCATCAGATAGTATCTTATATTCCTCCAGGTGACCCACATAATTTACCCGGGTAATTTCTCTACTTATTTTTTGGGCAAACTCAGCTATTTCTTTTTTATCATCATGCAACTTTTTCTGGATAGTTTGGCCAATTATACGGCCAATATCTGGCCTTCCTACTTCTATTGCTATATCAAAAACTTCCCATTTCCATGAAGGGGCCAGATAGATATGTATCTTTTCAGGGTCAACGCCCACTATCTTTTTAATCTCGGTTATGTCATTAACCAGATCCTGAATAATCTCCTCGGCCTTTTGAATTTTTTCATCTATGAAACCAGGATCATATACTGGCCAGGGAGCTTCTGATACCAATCCCTCTCCACCATATTCTTCCCAGAGCTCTTCGCAAGTATAAGGTGTAAATGGCGATAGAAGACGTATCCATGATTCCAGGACCAGGGATAATACCTGAGAAATTTCTTCCTGATACTTTTCATCATCCTGATAAGAATGTATCCGGTGGAAGTAATGATCCACATCCTTTTTTAAAAGGAATAGGGAATCTTGAACTGCTTTTCTGGTCTGAAATCCTTCTAAAGCTTCAGTAGCATCTTTTATTCTTAGATGGAGCTGACCTAACATCCATTTATTAATAAAACTTTCCAGGGGAATGGAAGAGTTATTTCCCACGTCCTTAAGCAGCAGGGATTCCTGGTGCAGGGTGTTTACTTTTTTAGCAAATTCCACAAACCATTCCAGTCTTCTGCGGGTTCCTTTTACTTCCTTTTCCCTCCAGTCAAAGTCCTGCCATGGCTCAGCAGAAGACATTAAAAAGAGCCTTACCACATCAGCACCGTGCCGGGTGAGGGCATCCTCCAGAAGAACCACATTCCCTTTAGAGGAAGACATTTTATTTCCTTCCAGAAGCCCCATTCCAAATACAACTATTCCCTGAGGCCTTTTATCTTCCGGGAAAATGGCCGTATGGTGGAATATGTGGAAGGTGAGGTGGTTTCCAATAAGATCCTTTGCCGAAAGCCTCCAGTCCAGAGGATAGTAGTAGTTGAATTCATCCTTTATCTGTTTTATAAGACCTTCTTCCACTTTAACCGGGCCGGGCTCATCTAAAAATACCCGGGAGAAAAACTCATCATCCAGGTCATCAGGATCTATTTTATTAAGATAGGGGGCTATAGTATAGTAAGACATGTAGATAGTGGAATCAGTTAAAGGCTCTATAATCCACTGAGGATCCCAGGGAATCCTGGTACCCAATCCTATTCTACGAGAACATGCCCAGTCATGCAACCATCCAATATAATAATTGAAATTAGCCCTTACTTCTGAAGGTATTATTTTCATTTTTTCCAGAGTATCACGGGTGTTTTTTTTCCATTCCTCATCAGAATATGTGATAAACCACTGGTCTTCCATTATTTTAACCACGCAGCGATTGCCGCATCGGCATATAACTGGTCTTTCAGCAAAATCATACATTAAACTGGCTTTTTTCTCTCCCTTTAAACTGGAACTGATGGTTTCCCGGATCAGGGAAACTTTCTGACCACTGTAAATTGGTATATGTTCGCTCATTACTCCTCTGGTGTGTTCCTGTTTGTAGAGTTCATTGGTGGCTTCCTGCAGGTGGGGATCTTTCTGATTTTTAATTCCCATTTTTTCAATAATTTCCTGGGCAGGGAATTTTCCATAGCCTTTTAAGGTGATTACATTGATGGGCTGGAGGTTTTTTACAATTTCCTCCAGTTGATATTCCTTTAAAAGTTCAGAATTATTCTTCAAATCATGCAGTGCCATGTAATCTGCAGGAGCATGACCTGGAACTGAAAAAACAACCCCACTACCATATTCGGGATCAACAAAGCTGGCAGGTAAGATAGGGTGTTCTTCACCAGTAACAATATTCTTCACCATCCGCCCAATCAGAGGGCGGGGATCTACTTCTTCCAATATTTCCAGATTTTTCTGGTGGGAAAGGTTATCATAAGCCTCTTTACTGATTAACCATTTTTCACCATCTGCCATAACCTTCACATAATTTGATTCGGGATTTAACCAGAGATTGGTAGCACCATAAATTGTCTCCGGGCGAAAGGTTGCAGGAACCAGATAAAATCCATCTATTTCAAATTTAAGGAGGGTTAATTCATTTATACTCACACCTTCCCCTTCCAGAAGGTCGTGATCCCCCACCGGGTTTTCACATTCTCCACAATATTTTACCGGGTGGGCCCCTCTTCTTACCCGTCCCTTACTTTTGAGCTGACGGATTTGCCATTCAATAAATTTTTTATAAGCCGGATCAGTGGTTCTAAATTCCCTTCTCCAGTCAATGGAGTAACCCATTTTTTCCATAACCTGGTGGTATTCACTGCTGAAGTACTCTACAATATATTCAGGATTGGTGAATTTTTTTAGTTCCTCTTCTGGAACTTTATGGATGTTTTTATAGATATCCAGGGTCCAGGGGTCCTGCCGTTGTATTCGCCGGGCTATCCCTATAACCGGGGCCCCGGTAACATGCCATCCCATGGGAAATAATACATTATATCCTTGCATTCTTTTAAAACGAGCATATACATCTGGTACTGTGTAGGTTCTGCCGTGCCCAATATGCATAGCTCCACTGGGATACGGATAAGCTACTGTTAAAAATAATTTCTCCCTTTCATCGGGATTGGAATGAAATATTTTAGATTTCTTCCATCTTTCCTGCCATTTACTCTCCACATTACTTTTCAATAAAATCACCGTCACCATTACTTGAATGATAAATAAAATTTTAATATAATTGTATTTTGGGTTAAAATTAATTTATAAATTCAGGGAATTAAAAGATTAACTACTCAACTTAGAAAAAATTGATAAATATATTTTTTTTATTTAATTAGAATCTCTTTCCATTTCCTCATTTAACCAGTTTAAATATTCAGGGGAACCATTTATTATGGGAAGAGCCACTATGCATGGATTTTCATAGCTATGCAATTCTTTTACCCTTTTTATGATTTTTTCCACTTTACTAGTTTTAGTTTTAACCAGCAGTACAGATTCTGTATCTTCCTCTATATTTCCCTCCCAGTAGTAGAATGATTTCACATCATTCGGAATATTGACACATCCGGAGAGTCGTTCCTGGACCAATTTTTTACCAATTCTGGTTGACTCTTCCTTACTGGAGGTGGTAATGTAAACTATGGCAAACATGGGCTGCCTCCTTATTTTTTTCATGGTTATCCTCATTTAATTCATTAATTTTATCGAATAAGAGGAATTTCAGGGAGATTTATTTTATGATTAGATAAATTGACCCTTTTTTTTATTCTTTTTATCTCCTGAAGTGGTAAATCCATTTTTTGAGCTATTAAATCAGGGGATAAACTTTCATCAAACATTAGATGCAGAATCTTATCCAAAGTTATATAATCTATTCCCAGTTCTTTTTCATCAGTTTGGCCCGGCCACAGACCGGCAGAAGGAGATTTGTCAATTATTTCCCGGGGAACACCCAGCAGTCGGGCAATTTCCCATACCTGGGTTTTGTAAAGGTCTCCTAAAGGTAAAATATCTGCTCCTCCATCTCCGAATTTAGTGAAGTAACCCATCATGAGCTCACTTCGATTTCCAGTCCCTACTACCATCCTATTTAATGAATTGGCGTGGTAATATAAAACCATCATTCTGATCCTGGGTTTTAAATTGGCCAGAGTCATTTCATCAGGAGGGTGATGGCATAAAAGAGGGAACTTTTCTATTAAGGGGTCTATGTTAATCACTTCAGATTCTATTTTAAGTATCTCTGCCACCTGTTGACCATGCTCTAAATCCTGAGCTGTGTTGGTTTTACTGGGCAGGAGGAGTCCCAGTACTTTAGATGGACCCAAAGCCTGTTGACATAGAAAAGCCACTACTGCAGAGTCAATTCCACCACTCAGTCCCAGAACAACTCCGGAAGAACCAGATAATTTCACCTTATCTTTAATAAATCCTTCTAATTTTTTAATGGCGGGCTTTCCCTCCAGCTGTGGAATTTTAATATCTCCCTGATTCATTAAGCATCCCCTTTTTTTATCAAAATCATTTTAAGTATGACTACCCTCATTTTTATTTTATGGTCTCCCTATTAAAAATAGGATTTAATATTCTGCTATTAAATTATACTCTTTATATAAGATAAGTTTAAAAGTAAGGATAATATAGTCAGATATAACTTTTTATCAACTGATGATAAATAAAAGTTTATTCTAAATTATTCAACTTAATAGAAATTTAGGAGGAATATAATGGCATTTAAAGATCTTTTTAAATTTAATAAGGGAAAAACCACTTTTGTATTTGTGGGAGGAAAGGGAGGAGTAGGTAAAACTACTGTTTCAGCTGCTACTGCCTTATGGATGGCTAAACAAGGCAAAAAAACTCTGGTCATATCTACTGATCCGGCTCACTCCCTGGCGGATTCTCTGGAAAAACCAATTGGACACCTGCCCACCCCGATAATGGAAAACCTTCATGCGGTGGAGATTGACCCTGAAGTGGCAATGGAAGACTATCAGGTCAAAATGAAGGAACAGGCTGCTGCAAATCCTGGAATGGGAATGGACATGCTTCAGGATCAGATGGACATGGCTTCCATGTCCCCTGGTATAGATGAAGCCGCTGCCTTTGATAAGTTCTTACAGTACATGACCACTGATGAATATGACATTGTGATTTTTGATACAGCACCTACCGGACACACTCTGCGTTTACTATCTTTTCCAGAGATTATGGATTCCTGGGTAGGTAAAATGATTAAAATCAGAAAACAGGTGGGCAGTATGGCCAAGGCCTTTAAAAATATCATGCCCTTTATGGGTGATGAAGAAGAAGAGGACCGGGCTCTAGAAGATATGGAAGTAACCAAGAAGAAAATTAGGGAAGCAAGGGCGGTTATGGCTGATCCAGAAAGGACTTCTTTTAAAATGGTGGTTATTCCGGAAGAAATGTCCATCTATGAATCTGAAAGGGCTATGGAGGCACTGAAAAAATATAACATCTACTCGGACGGGGTTATTGTAAATCAAATACTACCTGAAGAAACTGATTGTGAATTCTGTCAGGCCAGACGGACCCTTCAACAAAAAAGACTCAAACAAATCCATGAAAAATTCCAGGGGCAACTGGTGGCTGAACTCCCACTTTTAAAAGAAGAAGCCAAAGGATTGTCTACCCTGGAAAAAGTGGGCGAATTACTCTATGGTGATGTGAAACTGATTTCAGAGTAATTTTTCTGATTTTTTTTTATTAGATTTAACTTCTTTTTTTTTATTTGCCAATAATAACGTCATAGTGAAAGTATTAATCTTAAATAAGAGTTGGCCAGGACATTTACTAATGGAGGGATGCCCCGGGTTAACGAGAATATAATCCTTATATAATAAAAGTATCTATATTCCTATAAGAACTTCAGACCATGTGGGTAAGTTCACATAATATGACTAAAAATAATAATTGTGGTGAAATACATGAAAATTGCAGTTTATGGTGCAGGAAACCAGAATCTTTATGTTAATCAACTTAAGTTGCCGGAAAAGTACGGAGGAGAAGCTCCATATGGTGGAAGCCGAATGGCCATCGAATATGCTAAAGCAGGACATGATGTTTATTTGGCTGAACCAAATCGCAGCATGCTGGATGATGGCCACTGGAAACAGGTGGAGGATGCAGGAGTTACTGTAACTTCTGATGATGTGGAAGCAGCTAAACATGCAGAAATAGCAGTTCTATTTACTCCCTTTGGTAAAAAAACCTTTGAAATTGCCAAGGAAATTACCAAACATATTCCAGAAAACGGAATAATCGCCAATACCTGTACTGTTTCTCCCATGGTTTTGTACTATGTTCTGGAACGGGAACTAAGAAGAGACCGTAAGGATATAGGAATAGCTTCCATGCACCCGGCAGCAGTACCTGGAACTCCTCAACATGGTCACTATGTAATTGGGGGACACTCCAGCAATGATATTGACATTGCCAGTAAGGAACAGATACAAAAATGTGTTGAACTCTCAGAAAGCTGTGGAAAGGATGCTTATGTGGTTCCTGCGGATGTTTCTGCTGCTGTAGCCGATATGGGATCTCTGGTAACTGCGGTGACTCTGGCAGGCGTTCTGGATTATTATTATGTGGGTACTCAGATTATTAAGGCCCCTAAAGAAATGGTAGATAAACAGATTTTAATGACCCTGCAAACCATGGCTTCTCTGGTAGAATCTTCTGGAACCCAGGGCCTGGTAAAGGCCATGAATCCAGAATTACTGGTTAAAACTGCTAAATCCATGCACCTTTTAGAAGAACAGGAAGAACTGGATGCAGCTATAAGTACACTGGCTAAATTAGATTCAGAGGTCATGGACTGGGCTCAAAAAGCAGAGATAAAACCTACCAATCTGGTGGCAGCTCAGGCACTGGCCACAGAATTACAGAACCTCATGGGCGAAAAAGCAGCTGAAGGTACCATCAGGCGCTGTATGAGGAAAATGTTTGAATAAATATTTTTCCTTTTTCATTTTAAAGATTAACGAACGGTGGTTTTATTCTAATTCGAGACTTAAAAACTGCTACTTATTTTGAAACTACTGACGGCACTTTTATATGTGAATTATTACATCCTCACCGGGAAGAAAAAGATATAAAAATCAATTTTAGTATTGCCCATGCTATACTCGGCCCGGAGGAGTCATCCCATCCCCATCGCATTAAATCTGCAGGGGAGATTTATTTTATTCTGGAGGGCAAGGGTTTGATGCATATTGATAACCAGCAGGCACTTTTAGAACCAGGGCAACTGGTTTACATTCCCCCGGGATCAATGCAATTTATAAAAAATGTTTCCTCAAGTGAATTGAAATTTTTATGTATGGTATCTCCCCCCTGGAGGAAAGAAGACGATGAAATTTGTCTGGAGTAAAAAAAATATTAAAGCAGCTTTTTTTTAATTAGTAGATAACCATAACGCACATGTAAGTAAATTCACTTTCTGCTACTTCTTTTAAGGTAGTTTCCACCACATTTTCCTCAGGATAACTCAGCCTCTCGCAGACTATCACTTTTCTTTCTGGGGAAATACCATTCTCCATTAAGAATCTTGCCATATCTGCCGTACTGCGGGAAGGAAGGGCAATGGTAGGCTGACCATTATCCAGGATAGGAAGAATTTCCTGAAAATTTTCTCTACCATGAAATGTCATGAGATCTGCCTTATCCCAGGGTATTTCAACCCGGGCAGCACAAAGCTGTAGTGAACTTATACCGGGAATCACTTCCAGTTCAATATCATAACCTTTTTTTTTAATAATTCGCTGCACTGGACTTAAAACACCTGAAAAACCAGGATCTCCTGTGGAAAGAATGCATACATTTTTCCCGCTATGGACCCGGTCCACCCCATATTCTAACTTTTCCTGCACATCCTTTACATTTAAAAGTACAACTTCCTGAGATTCAGGGAAAAGATCCAGGGCTCTTTTACTTCCAATTGTGATATCTGATTTTTTAACCACCTTTCTAGCAGCTGGTGTTACAAAATCCTCTGAACCAGGGCCTATTCCTGCGATATAGAGTTTTGACAAATTATGACCTCTTTTTAAAATTTTTTTTTATTTCAACCTATTTCTCCGGGATAGGGAACCTATTTAATTAATTAGTTAATAAATACCTTACTAAGTAACTTATTAAATTCTTATAATTTTTTTCAATTTAATATGATGTGATACCATGCTTCAGATTGCAGTTACCGGAAAACCAAATGTTGGAAAATCTTCATTCTTTAACTCAGCCACCCTTTCCCAGGCAGAAGTGGCAGGATACCCCTTTACCACCATTGATGCCCATAAAGCCGTGGCCCATGTGGACACTGATTGTCCCTGTAAGGAGTTGGAGGTGGTTTGCAGTCCTAATAATTCCAGCTGTGTAGAGGGCAGGCGTTTAATTCCAGTGGAACTTATTGATGTGGCCGGTCTGGTTCCTGGGGCCCATGAAGGAAGGGGATTAGGTAATAAATTCCTGGATGACCTGCGCCAGGCCAGGGCATTTATTCATGTTATTGATGCGTCGGGGTCCACTGATGAAGAGGGAAGGCCTGTGGAGGCAGGAACGCATGATCCATTGGAAGATGTGGAATTTCTACAAAAGGAAATAACCATGTGGCTTTATGGTATTATACAGCGAAACTGGGAGCGGCTGGTTAGAAAAGCTTTATCTGAAAGATTGGATATGGGTAAAGTAATCCATGAACAGCTTTCCGGGACAGGTATAATGCTGGAAGATATTATAGAAGCCAGAAGGAAGATGGAAACTGATTATACTCAATGGGAAAAAGAAGAACTCATTCAATTTCTGGATAAACTTTTAAGGATTGCCAAACCCATGTTAATTGTAGCTAATAAGGCTGATTTACCTTCTTCTTCTGAAAATATCAAACGATTGAAGGAAAAATACTCCAAAGTGGTACCTGCATCTGCAGAATCAGAACTAGCTCTCACCAGAGCAGCTAAAGCTGGCCTTATTAAATATCAATCGGGTGAGGGGGACTTTGAAATAGTAGATGGAGTAAATTTGAATGAAAACCAGAAAAAAGCCCTGGAATATATCCGGGAAAATGTACTGCAAAGATATGGGAGTACCGGGGTTCAAAAGGCTTTAAATCAGGCAATATTTCAATTACTCGATATGATTGTGGTTTATCCTGTAGAAGACGAGCATAAGCTTTGTGATCAAAAGGGGAATATTTTACCTGACGCTTTTTTAATTTTAAAAGGTTCAAAACCCCGGGACATGGCCTATGTGATTCATACAGATATTGGAGAAAGATTCCTGCATGCAGTAGATGCCAGAAAAAACATGCGGGTTGCTAGTGATCATGAACTGAAAGATGGAGATATAATCAGTATAATTTGCCGATAGGAACATATAAAAAAATTAAGGGGATATTTCCTCCTTTTTTGATTGAATAATATGCTGAATGTTTCCTCTTTTTACTTACTTATAGTTTAATCATGGTGAGATAAATGAAAGGTTTGGCAATGTTAAAAATAGGGGAAATAGGATGGATAGAAAAGGATAAACCAAAATGCGGACCATCAGATGCAATTATAAAACCATTAGCCATAGCACCCTGTACTTCTGATGTCCACACCGTATGGGAGGGTGCAATAGGCCAAAGACATAATATGATTTTAGGACATGAGGCAGTAGGAATTGTAAATGAAGTAGGTCGTGAGGTTAAAGATTTTAAACCGGGTGACCGGGTAATAGTACCAGCTATAACTCCAGATTGGGGTTCAGAAGCAGCACAAAGGGGTTTTCCATCACATAGTGGTGGTGCTTTAGGGGGATGGAAATTCTCTAACTTTAAAGACGGTGTTTTTGGAGAATACTTCCATGTTAATCTGGCAGACAGTAACCTGGCACTTTTACCTGATAAAATTCCTTTAGAAGCAGCAGTAATGCTTCCGGATATGCTGAGCACAGGTTTCATGGGGGCTGAAAATGCTAAGATTGAAATTGGATTTAGTGTTGCTGTTTTAGGAATTGGGCCGGTAGGACTTAGTAGTATCGCTGGTGCAAAATTAAAAGGTGCTGGGAGAATATTCGGAGTGGGTACCAGACCAAAACTGATAAAAATTGCCAAAAAATATGGCGCCACAGATATAATTAATTATAAAAAGGGAAATACCTCCGAACAAATTATGGATGCAACAGAGGGGGAAGGAGTGGACGCTGTTATTGTAGCGGGAGGAGGTCCTGATATTCTTATCGACGCATTAAATATAGCTAAACCAGGAGCAAAAATTTCAAATATTAATTATTTTGGCAGGGGAATTGGCGAGGGTGATATTATTCCTATTAGTCGTTCAGGATGGGGCTTTGGTATGGCTCAAAAAGATATAGTTACTGGTCTTTGCCCTGGTGGAAGACTTAGAATGGAAAGATTAGCACAAATTGTAATCCACGGTCGCATGGATCCTTCTCTAATGGCCAGCCATGTTTTCAAGGGTTTTGATCATCTGGAAAAAGCCCTGCTTCTAATGAAAGATAAACCACAGGACTTAATAAAACCAGTAGTTCTATTAGATGGATAATTCATTTCATTTCATATCTCTTATTCTGTTTATTTTTTCTTTTAAAACCCGGTGGAGATGTTCTGCCCCTATAATTTCATCATCCTCCAGATTCCAATGGGAAGGATACATAATAAATGGTTTGCTTTGGCCACCACCTAAGCCACCATGACTTCCCACCAGTTCTTCAAAGGCGGCCACTTCATTTTTATCTGGATTATAAAAACTATTTACCAGGATATCAGGTACGTATTCAAATTTGTGGGTGCGTAAAAGGTGATGGCGAGCATTTTCTCCAAAATCCCGTAAAGGATTATCTCCTTCAATCCTATCACATTTTAAGTAATATATTCCCTCTTTTCCTATGGCAAGAGGCCCCCATTCAAGGGAGTGGACCATTATAAATCCTATTCCTTCATGTTGAACCAGTCCGGGAATCAAATCCGGGAATAATTTTTTTATTTCTTCATAAGATAACCTTTCAGTCCACTGTGTAAGATAAATCAGTCCTAAATTTCCAGAAGCCAGTACAATCACTTCTGATTCTTCGGCTGTATATTTTAATGGTTTTCGTGATATTTCATAATCCTGGATGTATTCTAATACCTTTCCCTTTCCTACCGGACTTTTTTTAATGTTATC
This sequence comes from Methanobacterium alkalithermotolerans, assembly GCF_018141185.1. Taxonomy (NCBI): domain Archaea; kingdom Methanobacteriati; phylum Methanobacteriota; class Methanobacteria; order Methanobacteriales; family Methanobacteriaceae; genus Methanobacterium; species Methanobacterium alkalithermotolerans. Next base: position 1,399,342 of record NZ_CP058560.1, read on the forward strand.
CAGAGTATTATCCACCAGATCACGACTCTTTTTTACAGTATAATCTTTTTTATCTTTAAGATATGATTTACTAGAATCAATAGGACGGGTAAAAGCCTGACCAAAGTGGTCTTCATTGGAGGATAATTCACTGTAAATAATTAATTCTTCAGGAAGCAGCTCCCGGACCAGGTCTTCTAAAGTAATCCCATAACGTTGTTTGAAGGTGGCACCATTGGTTTGTCCATGATCAGACTGCACCACCAAATAATACGGCCTTTTAGTATATTTTAATGAATTCTGGAGCCTTTTAAATTGTTTATCAATACCACGAAGGGCATAAAAAGCATCTGGATCCTGTACTCCCGAGTGATGGGCAATTTCATCGTATCCTAAATAAGTGGAATAAGCAATATCCATATCTGAAGCTAAAATATCTCCAATCAAAGTGCAGGTATTAACTTCACGCATAAAAACATTGGCCCCGGCCCGTACAAAGGGATAAACAAAACCTCTGTGTATTCGAGGTTTTATATTTTTAATCCAGTGTATTAACTGGGAAATAAAATCCATTAAAGCATCAAAAAGGAATAGAAGTAATATCCTGGCAAAATTAGAAGGATTGGAGTAAAAATAGTACCAGGTATCATTGTAAAATTGGCGAATATTTATAAGCTTGCTGTAGGTGAATATGGCATTTTCTGCATCTCCTGAGAAAAGATTGGATCTGCTGGCCCCATTAAATGATAATAATCCTTTACCATCTGAAATACGCTTTTCAATAACCGGAGCATCATGTAACCCGGTGGAAACCATTATCTTATTATTATTGCCCTTTTCTACCCAGCGGAATGCCGGGAGGTTATGGTTGTTGCCATGCAGTATCCCCGCCTGACTGGCCCCGGTTTGACTGGATAAATCAGTTTCCCAGGAAGTTACTTTATGGCTTTTAGAATCTAACCAGCTCTTTAAAGTAGGCATATGTCCATTTTCAATTGCTTTATTTAAAATATCTTCAGATAAACCATCTATTTCTAATAAAATTACTCCTGGATAATTCTTTGTTTTTTTATTTGCCTTTTTTATAGTTCTATGTAGAACTAATCGATAGTAGGAGGTTTCATCATCCAGGGTAACCACCGCTGAAAGCAAGGTGGTAATAAGAGACATACCCACTGGAGCTAAAATCAGGGCCCATCCTTCAATAATTATTCCTGGAACGAAAATACTGATTAACCATATCAGAAAACCATTTATTAAAAGAGATCCTATGCCCACGGTGTAAACAAGGAAGGGAAGAAAAATACGGGATAAAATTGGCCATAAAAGGGCATTTATCACACCTAAAATACCAACCACAATCAGGGCAGTTTCCCAGGAATTAATGGTCAGCCCTACCGACATATCGGCTATGATTATAAAACCAATAACTTCCGCAATCCATATAACAATGGTACGAAAAATAAATTTAATAAAAGAAGGTTTTTCTGGAGATTCAGTTTCCACTTGTTTTGTCATTCCATAGCACCCGGGCTTTTGAGGTTTATTATGCTAATTTCAGGCGGACAATTTATTCTAAACCAGAAAATATTGGTCCCTACTCCCCTACTGGTGTACTGGGTCATTTCTCCCACCTTATATTCTCCCGAGGGATACTTCTTAAAATGAGGTCCCCGGATGATGGTATCTTCCCATCCTGGAATTGTACACTGGCCTCCATGGGAGTGTCCAGAAAGCTGGAGAGAGAATCTACCGGTGGCTGAACTGATATCTGCGAAATCAGGTTCATGCACCATCAATATAGCTGGGCCTGATTTTGGTACTTTACTCATAACTTCATCTAATCGATGTTGATTAAGCATAACACTATCCAAACCCGCCACATGTAAAGATGCATCTTCCCGCTTAAGGGTGTAAACCTGGTTGCTTACATCAATCACCCCACTGTTTTTCAGAATATTCCTGATTTTCCCCGCACCTAACCAGTGGTCGTGATTTCCTAAAACTGCCAGGGATACATCCAATGGTTCCAGGTTCTTTAAGCATAGGGTTAAATCTTCTTCATATCCTTCCAGCAAATAAGAAACATAATCTCCGGTAAGAGCTACCAGATCCGGGTCTTGCTCATTGACCAGTTCAATTATTCCCTTTAGATGGTAAGGGGTTATCCACTGACCCAGATGAATATCAGTTAATTGTACTATTGTGTAATTGTGGAAGAGGGGATCCAGGTTTTTCACCGGCACTTCTATTTCCGTAATTTCAAAATCATGGGGTCGAAATATTCCACTACCCACTTTTTCTCGATGACGGGTCATGAATCTTTGCAATTTCTGCCGGAGGACCATTCCCTTTGGTTTTTTACTCATAATACTTAATTTATTTAAGATTTTATAACAGAATTACTTAAACTTAATATGAGCCACCAGATATTTGTATTTTTTTATATGCTTTAAAAATCAACTAAAATTGAAACTAACTAATCTCAGGATACCACAATTATCACTGCTTTTTAAAGATAAGTTTAACCAATTTCCAGGGCTTAATTTCTAGTGAATTATCTTTAAAATGAGTTTTAAACACCAGGGGGAATATTGAAACATTTTTTTGGGAAGCATCTTGCAGGGTACAGGAAAAATCAGGATCAGTCTTGAAATTAGGTGAAAAAACCAGAGCATCTTCTTTCAGAATTAAAAAAATTACTCCTGAGGCAAATCCCTGTTTTATGCCTTCTATTAATTCTTCTAAGTGCTTTTTGCCCCTTATGGTGGGGGCATCTGGAAAAAGAGCCTTATTATTTTCCACCAGGGTACAGCCCTTCACTTCCAGTAACATTTTCCGAGATATATTCGGGGAGATATCCTTATTATGTTTTAATGATAATAAAAAGTCTAAACGGCTTTTTCCAAAACTATATTCTCTTTTCTCCACACCATAATTTTTTAAATCGCCTATAATTCGGGATTTTATGGCTTCTTCAGCCAGATCACTATGGAAACCAGAATTTATAAGAACCCAACCCCGGTCTTTAAAAACAGCCACCACATCATATTTTGTTTTTCTGTTGGGATTATGAGGAACTTTTTTAACTAAAAGATCAATTCCAGGGATTAATAGTTCTTTTAATCGTCCGGGATCTTTTAGGTGGCCTAAATGTTCCTTATTATGGTAATGGAATTTCACGGTAAAACGATTAGGTCTTTCCACAAATTTTACCTGGATTAAATCATCTAATCGCATCACATACCTCCACTTATTCCAATTCAATGAATACCTGAAAATCCCGGCTAATCATAAAATTCCTTCTGGTAAAAAATAGGTTTATGATATTAATTGGTGTTTATAAGATATAACTGGCTAATAAGATTATAGAAAATTTGATTCGTATGACTTACTCTGAGGAAATTCTAATTAATAACATTGCTTGAGGTGAAATATTGCATCCTAGACCTAGTCCAATTGCTGCTTCTTTATATACTTTAAGAGACATGAATGCTGATGTTGTTATTCTTCATGGCCCCCATGGCTGCTGTTTTCGAACAGGGAGGCTTTTGGAAAACGATGGGGTTAGAATAGTTACCACTGCCATGTCGGAAAACGATTTCATTTTCGGGGCAGGGGAAAAACTGGAAGAAACACTCCTTAAAGTGGATAAAATGTTTTCTCCGGCTCTGGTGGGGATAGTGGGTACCTGTGCCAGTATGATAATCGGGGAAGATCTTAAAGAAGCTGTACAACGAGCAAATATAAAAGCAAAGGTTTTGACAGTGGAATCACATGGTGGTTTTGGTGAGGGGGATAATACTGAAGGAGCTATCATGGTACTGGAAGCGGCAGTAAAAGAGGGAATAATACCTCCTGAAGAGGCAGAACGCCAAATAAAAATGCTAAAAATGGCCACTCAAGTTGAAAAAACCAGGGGAATGGCCCAGGGGGAATATATAAGTCCTTCATTTGGGGATGATAAGGAGGAAGTTGCCCGGGAATTATTAAATCAAATAGAATCAGGGAAAAAAGTGGCCCTGGTTCTCAATGCAAAAAAAGAAACCTCTTACCTCTTTGGAGATATATTAAAGCTACCTTATTATCTGGCCAATCCAGAAAATCCACCTATTATTATAGCTAACCTGGATGAGGATACGGGACTGGACCGTATCAGATCACATGCCCGGAATATTGTAAATGAACTCAAAGAAGATGAAATTCACGTTGATTTTATTACTGGAGGCCTGGATGAGTATCCTGAAACCGGAAAATCAGCGGTGCAGCTATTAAAAGAGGAAAAAGTTGATCTGGCGGTGATTGCTGGTGTGCCCCATGCACTCCCTATTGAAGAACTGAATTTAAAAACAATAGCAGTAACTGACGGGCCTCGCCTGGTGGAACCTCTGAAAAAACTGGGCTATGATATGGTGGTGGCTGAACTGGATGCCCATGCTAAAACATTAGGAACAGATTCTATTGTCTCTTCTGATTTTGGAGAGACTATTAAAAAAGTTCTCAAGGAATATAAATTAAAATAACTTATCCATTCTACTTTAAAAAATTTCTTAATATCAAAATAAAAAAATAGCAAGGATTAATTAATCTCAAAGTCTTTATATTAAATGTAAAAAAAGTATCTCGAAATCTTTTTTATTATAATATATGGTGATAAAATGAGTAAAACAGCAGGGATGATTCTTTGCGGTGGATTTGGTAAAAGATTACGTCCTTTAACAGAAACAGTACCTAAACCTCTGGTTGAAATCAAAAAAGGCTACACTATTCTGGATAAACAATTATTTGACTTTAAAAATGCAGGAGTAGATCAGGTATTTCTCCTGACTGGATTTTTAAGTGATAAAATCCAAAAGAGATATGGCGATGAATATAAAGGGGTTAAAATTGAATATGTGGAAGAAAAAAAGCCTCTAGGTACTTTAAATGCAATTAAATTAGGAATGGATGTAATTGATGGTAATAAACAGTGCATTATTCGTAATGGGGATGTAGTTGCAGATTTAAACTTAAAAAAGATGATCTATCTGGGAGAACGTTCAGATTATCCTCTTTCAATTTTTATAACTAAAATGCAGTCACCCTATGGTATTGTGGAAGTAAGCGGGGATCGGCTGGTTTCTTTTAAGGAAAAACCAATTCTGGATTATTACATAAATGGAGGGGTTTACTTCTCCCGGGGTTCCCTTGATTTTGGAGATTTTGATGTGGGGGATATTGAAAAAACATTATTCCCTATGATGGCCAAAGAAAATCACCTGGGCTACTATAAAGAAGATGGATTATTTTGGATGGCCATTGATACCTCTAAAGAACTGGAAGAAATCCAAAAAGAATACCAGAACAGGGAAGATAAGCCCTGGGGGTATGAAAAAGTTTTGATCAATACTGATAAATACCTTACCAAAGAATTATTCATTAAAGAAGGATATCAGACTTCATTCCACTACCATGAAAAAAAAGACGAGACCATGTATATCGTTAATGGGGCGGGATACATAGAGTTTGAAGACCGTAAAGAATACTTTGGTAAAAACGACACGATACGTATTGAACCTGAAAAACGCCATTCCATAGTGGCCATGGAAAATACCATATTACACGAGGTATCAACACCCCACCTGGATGACACTGTCCGTATTAACGATTTCTATACTCGATAGCCTCCCCACGATACTTATTAAATTTGATTTTAAATTTTTACCTTATTTAAAAGCTAATGAAGGATAATTGCATGATAACCATAATCAATTATGGCAGTGGAAATCTGAAAAGTATAAAAAACGGATTTTCAAAAATAGGCGCTGATTCTCTCTTTACAGATAATGCGGATATGATTAAAGATGCAGAAGCACTGGTCCTACCGGGGGTGGGGGCCTTTGGTACAGCTATGGGAAATCTACTAAAATTTCAAGATCTTATATTGGATCACATAGACTCGGGAAAACCATTTTTAGGTGTCTGTCTGGGACTACATCTTCTTTTTTCCCACAGTGAGGAGAGTAACAACATCCCTGGCCTCAATGTCTTCCCCGGGGAAGTGACGCGTTTACCTTCCGGTAATAAAATACCTCATATGGGCTGGAACCAGCTTAAAATTATTAAAAATTGCTCGATTCTGGAGGGCATTGGTTCGGAATATGTTTATTTTGTACATTCTTACTATGTGGTCCCTGAAAATAAGGATGTGGTGTCTGCGGTGGCAGAATATGGTATTGATGTACCTGCAGTATTATGCAGGGATAATATATATGCTACTCAATTTCATCCAGAAAAAAGTGGAAAAACTGGTCTGGATATTTTAAAGAATTTTGTAAAGCTGGTGGAATGACAAAAAACACTTATTTTAATGATATTTTATTTTTAAGGTAAGATTAATAAAGCCCATTACTTAATACAAAATATTTTTATAGTATTACTAATATAACTAGCACAGTTAATATTGAGGATTTTACAATAGCTTACCTAATCTATAATTATCAGGAATCTATGGCAATTAACATAAAATGGTGGTTATATGGATATCGAGGGATTTGTAAGGCGTGAAATAAATATAAAGGATCAAAAAACTATTGAAAAAATACTATCAGAGAGAATAATTGAACATAAAGACCTTAATCCTGAAAAAGCCTCTAAAATGGCACAAGCGGTCATAGAAGAAGTTAAAAATACTCTAAAAATCCAGGGCCTGGAAGATGAATTTTTAAAAGAATTAATGGAAGTGCATGGGGCAGACATTTCCATGGGAAAGATGGGTGTAGGATCCCGGGGTGCAGGGGACTTTTTTGTACACCGTAAGATTGCAGAAATAGTGGCCAGCTCCTCCACTTCCTCTTTTATAAATCCCACTGCCCAGGATGATGGGGGAGTGGTGAAAGTCCATGCACCTGAAGATAAAATGTTCATAACCACTGCGGTGGATGGAATACATTCCAGGCTTAGTGAATATCCTTTTTTAGGAGGTTTCCATGTGGCCCGGGCTGCGCTGCGTGATGTATGTGTTATGGGCTCTGATCCGGTGGCCATTATAAGCGACCTTCACCTGGCTGATGATGGGGATGTGGGAAAACTTTTTGATTTCACCGCAGGTGTAGCGGCCATATCTGAACTGGTAAAGGTGCCTATTGTTGCCGGAAGTACCCTCCGGGTAGGAGGAGACATGGTTTTAGGAGATCGCCTGGTAAGTGCAGTGGGGGCTATAGGCGTATCACCACATCCTCCCACCGCCAGAAAACGAGCTGAAGCAGGAGATATTATTCTGTTAACTGAAGGATCAGGCGGAGGCACCATTACTACCACCGCCATCTACCACGGCCTTTTTGATGTGGTGGAAGAAACCATGGATATAGACTTCATACTGGCCTCTGAAGCCATTATGCAGGAGGGACTTCTACCTCAGGTACATGCCATGACTGATGTAACCAATGGTGGATTGAGAGGGGATGCCCATGAAATTTCCACCACCACTGGTCTGGGCATGGAATTTTATCAGGAAAAAATAAGAAAAATGATAAATCCCCGGGTCCTGGAAATGCTTGAAAAACTGAATATAGACCCATTAGGGGTTTCAGTTGACTCTTTAATGATCATAGCTCCTGAGGAGGTGGCCTTGCAATCTAAAAAAGTCATTAGAAAAGCAGGTGTAAAGGTAGAAGAGATAGGCGTGGTAAATAACAGCGGATCCCCTATTATGATTAAAGAAGATGGAAGCAAAGAAGAACTAAGGCCCCTTTTTAGAGAAGCAGCATATACCAAAATAAAAAAACTGGTGGGAGATACCACTCCAGAAGACTTTGAGTTAATGAAGCAAAAAGTACAACAGGCCGCACAAAAATCTATAGCAAAAAAGGACAGGGTGGTCCAATCCATTAAGGGTAATTAAAAATGCAGGGATTTTAATGGATGAAAGAGGATTTATTGCTTCATTAGATGCAGTATTGGGATTACTGGTGATTTTAATTATCATAGGGACCCTCTCTTTTCATTCCAACCCTATTTCTAATCCGGCCTATACTGAAAACAAGATTATGGCCCAGGATATAATGGAAATTATGGCCATCCTGGAACCTTACCCTGGGGAGGGCTCCTTACTGGAAAAAATGGCAGGAATCCTGGATGAAGGAAACTGCAGCCAAACCTCTCAAAATCAGGCAGGATTACTGGCCACAATCTTTTTAGATAAAACCTATCCGGATATTAACTATAACCTTACTGAAATTAATCATCTTAAAGGGAATACATTATGTGCAAATGCTCCCATGCAGGACGCAGCTAATATTAACTCCGCCCAGAGGAATTGGAAAGGCTACACTTTCCAGTTATATGTGTGGTACTAATTTTTTAAAAATTTGCTTTAGGAATACTAGATTCTAATCCGGCAGGGTATGAAAATTTTAAATACTAAAAAATTCTAACCATATTAATCGGGGCTAAATAAGTCTCTGACTTTTTCCATGAAAATAGCATTTAAATTAATTTAAGGGCCCTGATAGTGTAGTGGATATCACGTAGGATTGCGGATCCTATTACCCGGGTTCAAGTCCCGGTCAGGGCATCTTTAATACTTAAATCTTCTTTTTTTTATAGAATAAAAAATTTCAATTAATTATTTAGCAGGGTAATCACAAATCATATTATATGACAGATATAGGCTATTTTAATGCAGAAATTGAAACCATGGAACGGAGTAATCTGGATGCTCTGGTTGAAGAAAGGATAAAATACACCATGAAATATGCCTATGAAAACTCTCCTTTCTATTATAAATGGTTTAAGAAGAATAATATTAATTTTTCAGATATAAAAACCCATGAAGATCTTCAGGAGCTACCCATAATTACAGGAAGCACGGTAAGAGATAGACAACCTCCTGAGACCAAGGAATTTGAATTTAAATGCGGGTCATGGGATGATATATACACTATTCATGAAACCAGTGGAACCAGCGGCCGGCCAAAATCCTTTTTTTTAACATGGGAGGACTGGCAAAGGTACGCTGAAAAATACTCCCGGGCTTTTACCTCACAGGGCTTTGGAACAGGGGATAGGGTGGTGGTATGTGCATCCTATGGAATGAATGTAGGGGCAAATACCATGACACTGGCTGCTAAAAATATTGGTATGACCATCATCCCCACTGGAAAATGTACCTTCCCGGTGCGTCTGATGCAGAATTACAAACCTACCGGAATCGTGGCCAGCATATTTAAACTTTTAAGACTGGCCCGTCGTATGAAAAAAGAAGGACTGGATCCTCAAAATTCTTCTATTAAAAGATTAATTGCGGGAGGGGAGAGCTTTTCACCTGAAGCACGTGATTATGTGGAAGAATTATGGGGTGTTAAAATTTTCAATACTTATGGCAGTACCGAAGGAACCATGTGTGGTGAGTGCCATAAAAGGGTAGGGCTGCATGTTCCAGAAGATATGGTCCACCTTGATGTTTACAATCCTCAGATGAAAGACTTTGTGCCTGATGGGGAATGTGGCAGAATAGTTTTAACCACTTTATTGCCGGTAGGGGGTAAAACCGGAACATTGCTATTAAATTATGACACAGATGATACCACTGTGGTAGTTTCCAGGGATAAATGTGCCTGTGGCCGAACCCATATGCGGATTATGAATCCTCAAAGAGAAGCTGAAACTTTCTGGATATCTGGGAATCCTTTTAACCGGGTAGATGTGGAACAGGGAGTTTTCCAGAGGGAAAATATGGAGTACCTCACTGGAGAATATGAGTCCTTTATCTATGGTGATGAGGACGAGGGAGAAATCACCATGCGGGTTAGTGTGGAGTGTGAAACCAGTGATAAATGTGACCAGGAACTAATTGAAAATAATTTTATAAAATCTTTCTTCCAGTACAAACCCGGCTTAAAACAGGCTTACTCTGAGGGTAGTTTTGATTTGATATTTAATTTCACCGGACCAGGAGGCCTGGAATTCTACCGCATAAAAGGTCGGCCGCGAAGAGTGGTGGATCGAAGGTAGTCCGGTTAATTTAAATACCTTAATTTACTTATTTTTCCAGAAAACAAATTAACTTAATTTTTGAGGAAATCAAATGCTTAATGCTGAAACTTTTATTACCCCTACTAAAGGAACGGGAGGAACCATCCGGGTAGAGTATGAGGATTTCTATGTGGAAGAAATTCCTGAAACAATTCCCACCGGTGAAGGCCCCAATACATGGATGTGGATTGAGAAAAAAGGACGAACTACCCTGGACGTAGTTCTGGATATTGCCCGGGATTTAAAGTTGTCCCGTAAAAGAATGGGATTTGCAGGAATGAAAGATAAAAAGGCGGTGACCCGGCAGTGGCTGGGTATAAGTAACTTCGAATCTAAAGACCTGGAACCCATCCTGGATAAATATCACCATGTGAAATTTATTAAAGTCACCCAGAACCAGAAAAAACTTCGCATGGGACAGTTATTGGGCAATAAATTTCGCATACTAATCAGAAATATAGAAAATCCGGATGAATCTGCTTTTGAAGCCCAGAAAGTCTTAAAAAAGTTAGAAGAGGTGGGTACTCCTAATTACTATGGCTGGCAGAGATTTGGAAAACCCCGCAGCAACACCCATCTGGTGGGAAAAGCACTTACCAAAAATAGCCTAAAGAAAACGGTGGGGGCATACATTGGAAACCCCTATGATGATGAACCAGAACACATCAAAGCTGCTCGAGCAGCATATGATGATGGAAACCTGGAAAAATCATTTGAATTAATGCCCACTGGGATGCGTTATGAGCGAATGATGCTTAGAACACTCTTAAAGGAAGAAAAAAAGAAGCAAACCCTGGATGAAGAGTCTTATCGCAAGGCCCTCTATAGCCTTCCTAAACCATTAAGCCGGATGTTTATTCATGCTTACCAATCGTTTTTATTCAATAAAGCAGTTAGCAAAAGATCAGCTCTGGGAATAAACCAGTACCATGAAGGGGACATAATTATTGATAATGACGAACATTTAATACATGATGGGTCACCGGAAGATATTCAGGAGCAAATGGATAATTTTCAGGCCCACCCCACTGCACCACTTTTTGGAAGTAAAGTTCCTTTAGCTGGAGGTAAATTAGGGGAAATGGAACAGGAAGTTCTGGATGAAGAAGGCCTATCCCTTGATGATTTTAAATGTCCTAAAATGCCAAAATTAGGTAGCCATGGATTAAGGAGAGCTATAAGATTTAAAATATGGGATGTATCAGCTACCGCCACACCGGAAGGAATTTTAACTGAATTTTCCATACCCAAAGGATGCTATGCTACTGCCGTATTAAGGGAGATAATGAAAACTGAGGCAGTCTAATAAAAAAACCAGGGAGAAGTTATTATGCAGGTATTCAAGTGTCGAGTAATATCCCGGGGCAAGGCCCGGGGAAAAATCATCCACAGCAGTCAACCACTTAGTTTTTTAGGAGGGGTAGATCCCGATACCGGTAAAATTATGGATATTAACCATCCTTTACAGGGCGAAATTATAAAAAATAAGATCCTGGTTATCCCTGGAGGAAAAGGATCTACTGTAGGGTCTTATGTGATTTTTCAGATGTATAAAAATAATACGGCCCCCCGGGCTATAATCTGCCTGGAAGCAGAACCCATAATCGCCACCGGAGCCATCATGGCAGGAATTCCCATGGTGGACCATATACGTCCAGAAGTCATGGATATACTTGCCCAGGCACTTGAAGTGGAGGTAGATGGGGATAATGGTGAAATAAAAGTTTTCAATCATTAAAAAGAATCCTTCATCTAATTAATACTTTTTTCTCTCATATTTTCAGCTAAAACTCCACCCAAGGCCCCTAAAACTACAAAAATAATCAATATAATGGAGGTAAACAGAATACCGGCTAAAATTCCAATTAAACTAGCTATATCTCCTAGATTAGCGGAAAAAAGTCCAATTAATGTGCTCAATATTCCTATGCCTGCAAAGGAAATTAAACTAATAACCACCCCTCCAACTAATCCGGAAAGAGCACCATCTTTTACTCCATCCATTTCATATTTTTTAGTTAGATATATGCTTAGATAACCTCCTGCCAGAGGACCTAGAAAGAATAAGGGAAATATGGAGATTCCCAATGCCAAAGTCAGTGCCGCTGCAAAAAGACCTCCGGCAGCAATGGCTTTAATATCACTCATAACATAACTCCTGCAACATGTTTTAATGAATTATTTATTTGAAAAATAATAAAGGTAACCCTTTCAAAATCTTACAAATTATTTAAAAAAAATAAAAAAAATAGGGTTTGATTTATCTGCTGGCTATAACGGTACCTATGACTCCGCCTATAGCTCCGATTATACCGTTGATTATGGCTCCGATTATGATTGCAATTAATCCTACGGCGGCTCCAGCGGCTCCAAGTAGAATTCCTAATCCTATAATGGCCAGAATACCTACTATTAAGGCGGAAACAAGACCAACCATGCTCCATGGATTGCTCCATTCATATAGTCCCCACCAACAGTATAACCGACATATATTGTTGCTAATAAATATCCTATAGTTCCTCCCCATTCTCCAAGGATTACACTAAGGATCAAACCTAATACTATCGCTAATACCAGACCAATAATCACTGTTTTCCAGTCGATGTCCATCTTTTCACCTCCCCTTCAATTATATACTTTGATACTTGTCTTATGGCATATATTTTTTTCTTTTTTTATCTAAGGATATATTTTCTAATCTATTCTTATACCAACGAATATTATCAATTCAATTTTACTGGAATTAGAAATAAAACATTATTTGATTTATTATAGCTACATTACCTTTTAAAAATTTACAAGACATTTATGCATAAATTAACTATGACTTAAAAACAAGTATCCAGATTATTAAACCTCAATAATTAAATTAATCAGGTTGCGATTTTTAATTGATTTAAAAAGCACAAAATAATATAATTGATATCTAAAATTAGAATTTTCCCTTACTTTTTTTAATAATGGAAAATATCAAATACATCCAGACCAAAGTAATATCATATTCAATTCTTTATCTTAGAGGTTTACCCATGAAAAATGTGCTCATTACCAATGCTATAATAATAGATGGAACTGGTAAGAAACCCCTGGAAAACAGGGACATTCTGGTGGAAAAAAATATTATAAAAGATATTATTCCCTCCAATTCCCTTAATAATCCCGAATTTGAAATTATTGATGCACAGGGTTCCTTTATTCTACCTGGATTTATTGATACCCATACTCATGTAATGGCCAATGGCTTTAAAATGGAGGATACCATGCAAAGGCCTCTGGCCTTACATTTTTATAATGCCCTGGAAAACATGGATAAAACATTAAATGCCGGGGTTACCACAATAAGAGACGCAGGTTTAGCTGACGCAGGGGTTAAAATGGCTGCAGATAAGAATCTTTTTCCAGCACCCCGTATGCAGATATGTGTCATGCCCCTTTCCATCAGTGGAGGACACTTTGACTTTTTCTTAAAATCTGGATTTGATATGAAGTTATCCTATCCCGGCCTCCCGGATAGCATATGTGATGGAGAAGCCGAAGTTAGAAAAAGAACCAGGGAAGTTTTAAGATCTGGAGCTGAAGTTATAAAGGTAATGGCCACAGGGGGAGTAATCAGTGCCAATGATAGTCCGGAATTTGCCCAGTTCACCATTAAGGAGCTACAGGCTGTGGTGGAAGAAGCAGATTATAAGGGCGGTTTAAAGGTAATGGCCCATGCCCATGGTACCGACGGCATAAAAAATTCACTTAAAGCAGGTATCCACTCCATTGAACATGGTACCTATCTGGATCAGGAAGCAGCAGATATGATGGTAGAAAATAATGCTTACCTGGTTCCCACTTTTGTGGTAACCAATCTCAATAAGAAGAAAGCTCAGCAGGGCGAATTACCAGAATATAGTCGCAAAGAAGCTATTGAAATATCCCATGTACACCAGGAAAACATGGAGCTGGCCTATCACTCCGGGGTGCAGATAGTAATGGGAACCGATTGTGGAGTGGTGGAACATGGTAATAATCTTCTGGAACTGAAATATTTATGCAAAATGGGGATGGAGCCCCAGGAAGCCATTATGGCGGGGACTTTAAAAGCAGCCCGGTGTATGGGATGGGAAAAAAAGCTAGGATCAATTGAAAAAGGTAAACTGGCTGATCTGGTTATGGTAAAAAAGAATCCCCTGGAAGATATAAGTTCCCTGGCCCGGGAAAAGAACATCTCAATGGTAATAAAAGATGGAAAAATAGTTAAAGATATTCGAAAATGATTAAGATAACTTCCCTTGAGACATTATTTATATTATGATCACTTAAACTCAATTAATTGCATGGGGAAGATGTGTATCAATTAAAGCAGATTCATCTTTTTAAATATGCCTTTAGCTCAGGTTGCTATAAAGTCCTAAGAAAACATATCTTATAATCACCACCTGCATAAAGAGATGAGCCCTCTTTAATTTAAAGGCAGGTAGTATCACTGGAATAAATGGAGTGGAAAATTATGAAGATCTCCTGGAGAAATTTAAAAATAGTGGTGTTACTGGGCCTGGTAATGGGGGTCATGATTTTAGTGCTTTACTTGACCTATAACTTTTCCTTGATGTGGCAGGCAATGTCGGCAGGGATAATCATCGGAATTCTATTAATATTATTATTTTTAATGGCATCGGGGTTAATATATCTGTTTTTAAGGGTTCTATGGATTGGTAGAGAGCTTAATAAGTGCATTAATCAAAAGGAATTACTTAAAAAGAAACTGAAGGATCGGGAAAAACTGGAAGAAGATTCTTAAATTACTGATTTCTTATTTTAAAAAAAATAGGTTAGAATAGATAAAATCTATTCTAAGTATATCTTTTACTGCTTTATTCTAATTGTATTTTGAATGAACCAATCTTTGGTGAGAGTACATTGTAGATAAGTGCAGTTAAAGCATAGGCGATGAATACAAGTATAAATCCACCTATTACATAAGTCAGTAAGATCAGTATGCCGGCTTCTATAGATCCAAGGGCAGCAAATAATATCAGGAATATGATCCCTAATATAAGTCCCAGAACAGCAGCAATAGCACCGGTTATTAATCCGATGGCCACAGGATTAATGCTTTCTACACCAAAGAAGTTATCTGTCATTTGAGCTAATTCTACTTTCATTCCTCCTAGTTTAGGGGCCAGGAAATTGTAGAGTAAGGCGGCTATAGCAGCACCTATAAATACGAAGATGAAAGTTATCAGTGGGCTGAGTATAATATTCACTATGGCGCCTAATGCTCCGGCACCACCCATGGCGGGTAGTTGTCCGGTAGTGGCATTTGTAGCAGCCAGTGCCAGGGTACCAATACCTCCGATAAGTTCAATCAAAACTGCCTGCAGGGGAGCAATTACCAGTTGCATTATTAACTGGAATACTGCAGTTACTCCGGCCAGTATAAGTGCAAAAGGAACTACTTCTGCCCTGGTTACTTCAGTCATTTCCTCTAATTCAATCTGGATTCCACCAAGTTTGGGTACCAGTAAATTGTAGAGTAATGCCTGTAGAAAAGATGGCATTATACTTAATAAGAAGGATCCAACCGGGAAAACAATAAGACCGGCTACTGAAATACCCAGTATAACTCCACTTAAAGGAGCAAGTTCGGTTCCAGATAGCAGCGAGGCAAATGCACCTCCAAATATCAACAATATAATTGCAAATATGAAACCCCATACTGCATTAAGAGCAGCATTCATAATAGTATAGGGTACTATTTTTATCGATTTCAATTCTTTCATAGTTTTCATCTAAAAGCACCTCCCTAGGTACTATTAATATTATGTTAAAAGGAGCATAAATAACTGCTACCTTTTTTAAAAAATAATTTAGAATTAATTGAAGGCTTTAACCTGATAAGCATTTAAAATAAAATAAAAAAAATAGAGAAATTATTCCAATTCTAATTTTATTCCACCCAGTTTAGGAGCAAGGAAATTGTAAATCAAAGCTATGATGGCGTAAGTTATAAATCCGGCCACAAAAGCCCCTATAGTTGCAAATATAATTAAAAAAATAGCTCCTAAAAGCCCTCCGGCTACTGCTGCACCTACTTCCTGGGCTGGTACCAGGGCCAGAAGGGACGCCCCAAATATTATCACTACCAAAGACCATATGAAACCTAATACTCCTCCTATAGCCCCTATCATTAGGGCAAATGGCATCACAGGTATGGATTTTATTTCTTTGGTTTCAACCATTCAATCACCTCTTCTTTTTAGTGGAAAACTCCACCTGATTATTATTTAGGTGAGTGAAGTATAAGCTTTTTTCTAAAACAATATATCCTAAAAAAAGTAATCAAAAAAAGAAAAAAATAATTATTTATAATTTAAAACCAGTTTTTAGAATTTTCCAGCACGTTTTCCACCATCAAAACCGCGGATCCAATATAGGTACGGGGGTTCATGATTTCATCAACGTCTTCTGGGGAAAGATACTCTTCCAATTCGTTTTGGGTTAATATAACTTCAGATAATAATTCATTATCCTTATTAGCTTTAATAGCACACTTTCTTACCAGGGCGTAAGCAGTCTGGCGTCCCATTCCTTTACGGGTAAGTTCAGCCATGAGCCTTTCAGCCATAATCAAACCACGGGTAAGATTCAGATTTTTTTCTATATTCTCTGGATAAAAAACCAGATTACCCATTAATTTCAGGGATAAATTTAGAATATAGTCTGTTAGAATGCAGGCTTCCGGGAAAATTATTCTTTCACAGGAGGAGTTTGTCAAATCCCTTTCATGCCATAATGGATTATTTTCCATAGCAGCTACCACATAAGAGCGCACCACCCGGGAGACTCCACATATTCTCTCGGCGGTTATGGGGTTCATTTTATGAGGCATGGTACTGCTTCCCACCTGCTTTTCAGGATCGAATTTTTCACCTATTTCCATGATCTCTGTTCGCTGCAGGTTACGAATCTCCAGGGCGATTTTATCCAGAGTGGTGGCTATATTGGCCATAACCATCATGAACTCGGCATGGTTATCCCTTTGCACCACCTGATTGGATATAGATACCGGTTCCAATCCTAAAATTTCTGAAACCTTTTCATGAACCCTCAGGCCTTCTACTCCCAGGGCAGCTGTGGTACCTACTGCTCCTGTCATCATACCCACACAGAGTCTTTTTTGGACTCCATCTAACCTTTCTTTTTGTCGGTACATCTCTTCAGCCCACAGGGCAAATTTCATACCATAGGTGGTGGGTAGGGCATGCTGTCCATGGGTACGTCCAATACATACATTCTCTTTATTCGATTCTGCCAGCTCCAAAAGTAATCTGGTAAGTCTTTCAATTTTTTCCTGGAGTACAGCAATAGACTCCTTAAAAAGTAATGATTGGGAGCTATCCACAATATCATTAGAAGTTGCCCCAAAATGGACATATTCACCTGCATCTCCCTGACATTGCTCGGCTAAAGCTTTAACCAGAGAAGCTATATCGTGATTGGTCTCTCTTTCTATTTCATTTACTCTTTCCAGGGTCACATACTGGGTACTGGCCTTATTTTTTATTTCTTCTCCAGCAGATAAAGGAATTATACCTAATTCTGCTTCAGCCTGAGCCAGTGCTGATTCAACATCCAGCATTTTTTGTAACTTATTTTCCGATTCCCAGATATTTTTCATTTCAGGGGTACCATAACGAAATTCAATAGGATGGATAGCCATAAAAATCACTCCTTAATTAAAAGATTAAAAAAAATTAAAAAATAACTTATTTAAGCGGAAAAACGAAGGGCCAGGCAGAATATTGCTAAAATAACGGTCATTACCACTACCTGTTCCGGAGATAATTTAGGACCTTTGGTTTCTTCTTCAAAATACCTTACTAAACCTGCACCACTGGGGGGCAGGGTTTTTTTATCTTTTTTTGCCATTTTATCACCATGAAATTGAATTAATTAAACTTTGTATAATTCATAATTTTTAATTACTAACAATATATTCCCTTATTCTCTTTAATTAATTTTTATATATACTTCCTGATATACTTAAAGGAGAATTATTCTGAGAATAACTTCTAATCTATATTTATAATTAAATTATTGGTAGTAAATCAATCAAATATTGCGACTAATTTTAAATTTTAATTTTTTCCCGATTCTTTTTTAAAATAAAATATAAAATAATCAGCACTATCATTACTGTTACCAGATTATCTATAAAAGATATCTGGGATTTAACCAAGAGGTAGATATTTCCTGAAAACCAGCCCATCAAACCCCAGAAAAAAATCTGCACTGAGGTTCCCAGGAAGGTTATAACTATATAATTCCTGAAATTATATTTTATTAATCCACAGAAAATATTAACTGCCACACTGGGAATAATAGGGAGGCAGCGGGCCACAAAAATAAAAAGATGTTCATAACGACTTTCTTTAAATTTATTTTCCACTTCCTGAACATCTTCTGCCCCAAAACCCATATAACGACCAATTTTCTCTATAAATGGAATACCTGCCTTATAGGCTATTATATAAAAAACCAAAGATCCAATAGTTATTCCTATAGAAGCAGGTATCACAATATTAAATATTAAAACTCCTAAGGAGGTTACTGATAAATCAACCCCTTTAAGTGTTATCACACTGGAGGTTAAAACAATCAGACTGGCCGGGAGGGGGACTATAATCTGTTCAATCACACCTCCAAAAAAAACTGCCCAGGCACCGTAAGTATTGAAAAATACTTCTATATTGTTTATGATGGAATTTAACATGAAAATCAGCATATTTGCATGGTGGATTTAATTTCTTTCATTTTTTTCTAATCAATCCAATAATTAAATATCACTTCTAACATATGTATAGCTAATTATTTCCGGTGCTAGTTCACTCTTAAAAATATAGAATATAATGGATTTTTAAATTAATTAATACTTAAAATCTTCAAAATACTTTTAAAGGGATTATAATGGATTATTTTGAAAAACTTGAAAAAGAAACTAAAAAATTGTATGATCTGGCTGCTAAAGCAAGATCCATGGGTCGTGATGTACATACGGAAATTGAGATACCCCTGGCCAAGGATTTAGCTGAAAGAGTGGAGGGACTGGTGGGTCCGGTGGGTATTGCCCAGAGAATAAAGGAACTGGAAAGTGAAATGAGCAGGGAAGAAGCAGCATTTAATATTGCTGCTGAAATAGCCTCGGCGGATTTAAAGGACTCTAAAGAAGATGAAATGACCCAAAGAGAATTAATGGCAGACCAGGCTCTACGTACTGCCCTGGCTATACTGACTGAAGGAGTGGTGGCTGCCCCTTTAGAAGGTATAGCTAAAGTAAAAATTAAACAAAATTTCGATCGTACCAATTACCTGGCAGTGTACTTTGCTGGACCGATAAGAAGCGCAGGAGGGACTGCAGCAGCACTTGCAGTTCTTATAGGAGATTATATACGATGGGCAATAGATTTAGCACCTTATAAACCTACTGATACCGAAATTGAACGTTATGTGGAGGAAGTAGAGTTATATGAATCAGAAGTAACCAATTTGCAGTACTCCCCTAACCCGGATGAAGTACGGCTGGCAGCCAATAATATCCCGGTGGAAGTAACTGGAGAACCCACTGATCAGGTGGAAGTCTCTCATAGGGATCTGGAAAGGGTTGAAACTAATAATATCCGGGGTGGAGCGCTTTTAGCTATGGTGGAAGGAGTTATACAGAAGGCTCCCAAGGTATTTAAGTACGCCAAGAAATTAAATCTGGAAGGCTGGGAATGGCTAGAAAAGTTTTCAAAAGGCCCTAAATCTGAAAAAGAAAAAAAGGGCCAGGATCTGGTTAAGGCCGACGATACTTATATTAGGGATATCATAGGGGGAAGACCAGTACTTGCCAATCCTTCTGAAAAAGGAGCATTTCGGCTACGTTATGGCAGATCTCGTAATACAGGGCTGGCTGCTATGGGAGTTAGCCCTGCTACCATGGAACTTTTAGAATTCCTGGCGGTGGGTACCCAGATGAAAATTGAAAGGCCTGGTAAAGGAAACTGTGTGGTGCCGGTGGATAGTATTGAAGGACCACTGGTAAAATTAAAAAATGGCAGTGTGGTTAAGGTATCCACAGTGGAGCAGGCCCGCACTCTGAAGGGTAAGGTGGACGAAATACTATTTTTAGGGGATATGCTGGTTGCATTTGGCGAATTTCTTAGAAACAACCATGTACTGCTTCCTGCAGGATGGTGCACGGAATGGTGGGTGGAAAAGATAGCTCAATCATCACAATACGATCTCAAAAAGGATCCACTGGATCTTAAATCTTTAGAAAATAAATCCATTACAGCTAAAGAAGCATTTGAAATATCTGAAAAATATGAAGTTCCCTTACATCCGGATTATACTTACTTTTATCATGATCTCTCTTGGGATGATCTTAATATGCTACAGGATTGGATAATGGGAAAAAAAGAAGATTATCAGGAAGGAAAGGAATTTAAAATTGCAATAGCTCCTCAAAAAAGAATCCTGGAGATTTTAGGGGTTCCGCATATATTAAATGATTCTCAGATAATTATTGATGCCCATGATGCTTATGCCCTCTTTAAAACCCTGGAAAAACCACTGGGGGAGGAGAAACAATCCACTCTACTGGCATTAAATAAGGTTTCACCAGTGCAGATCATGGCCAAAGCCCCCACTTATATTGGGACCAGGGTGGGCAGACCAGAAAAAACAAAAGAACGCAAAATGAAACCTGCTCCTCATTCTCTTTTTCCCATATCTAATTTTGGAGGCAGCAGGCGAAATATTGTGGAAGCTGCTAAAAAAGGAAAAATATCGGTGGAAATCAGTCGTTCCAAATGCACTCAATGTCAGATTAGTTCCTTTCAGTCTATTTGTCCTCATTGCGGATCACCGACGGTTATTACCGCCCCAGGAAAGAAAAAAATTAATTTATCTGGCTTATTGAGGAAGGCTTCTGAAAATGTGGGAATCAGAAAGATCGATGAAATAAAAGGGGTCCAGGGAATGATTTCCGAAGAAAAATTCCCGGAACCTTTAGAAAAAGGTATTTTAAGGGCAAAAAATGGAGTATTTGTCTTTAAAGATGCTACGATTCGTCATGATTCCACGGACCTGCCTCTTACTCATTTTACTCCTCGAGAAGTGGGGGTGAGTATTGAAAAACTGCAGGAACTGGGATATGAAAAAGATTGCTATGGTCATGAATTAGAACATATAGATCAAATAATTGAAATCAAGGTACAGGATGTGGTGATTTCTGATAACTGTGCCCAGTACCTTATCGGGGTGGCAGGGTTTATTGATGATCTTTTAGAAAAGTTCTATGGTCTGGAACGATTTTATCAGGTGAAAGATAAAAAAGACCTGGTGGGTCAAATGGTAGTGGGATTAGCTCCACACACCTCTGCAGGAGTATTAGGCAGGATATTAGGCTTTACTAAAGCTGCAGCATGCTATGCCCACCCTTACTTTCATTCTGCTAAAAGAAGAAATTGTGATAGTGATGAAGACTCTATCATGCTTTTAATGGACGCCCTTCTTAATTTTTCCAAATCATACCTACCCAGTAGTCGGGGAGGAAGTATGGATGCCCCCCTGGTTTTGTCCTCCCGGATTGATCCGGAAGAAATAGATGATGAATCCCATAATATAGATGCCATGGCATCTCTACCCCTGGAATTTTTTGAAAAATCCACACAATATGCTAAACCTTCAGAAGTGGTACATATTATGGATAATGTTCAAAAAAGACTGGGCACTGCTAAGCAATATCAGGACATCATGTTTTCTCACCATACCCATAGCATACATCAGGGACCCCGGGTCTGTCTTTATAAATTGCTCCCTACCATGAAAGAAAAGGTGGAATCACAGGTGGAACTGGCTGAAAAAATAAGGGCAGTGGATCAAAAAGGGGTGGTGGAAGGAGTACTAAGTTCCCATTTCCTCCCGGATATGATGGGTAATGTAAGGGCATTTTCCCGGCAAAAAGTCCGCTGTACCAAATGCAATAAAAAATACAGGCGAATACCACTTACCGGGGAGTGTAAATGTGGAGGCAATCTTATATTGAGTGTTTCCAAGGGTTCGGTGGTCAAATATCTGGAAATTTCAAAGAATCTGGCTAATAGATACCCTATAAATCCTTATTTAATGCAAAGAATAGAAATTCAGGAATTTGGAATTAATTCTCTCTTTGAGAGTGATAAATCAAAGCAGAGTTCTCTGGATGTATTCTTATAGGTTCCATAGGAAATCTTAAAACCGGATATGTATGGGCCTAAAGGGGAATATTTTTTTAAAATCCATATAATTGGTTCAACTACGAACAGAATAAACAAACTTTTTATACCTTCATTTACAAAGAATAGTGTAGTATTTACATTCGGTTCTCTTTGTAAAAGGACTTATGTTGCTTTTTAGGAACAATTTGTTCCGGGCCAAAATATTTCAGATGGTGATGATGTGATGAGGGACGCGCGTATTATTGCGGCTTTGCCCACCAAGGCAGAGACATGTGTATTAAAAAATAATGGCATATATGAAAAATTCAGTCACGAGAAAATAGTTAAATCTCTTTTAATGGTTGGTGCTCCTTTATGGGCTTCAGAGAAAATCGCATCTCAGGCGGCTGCTGCTGCTTATGATGGGATTAGTACGGCAGAAATAAAAATGCTGGTTTATGATGCTCTTTGTGAAATTAAAGAGGAAACTGCTGATCGCTATCTGGCGGCCAACAAGCTGAGGGTTCGTACCAGCCGTGATAAAATTGAAACTTTTGACCAGACCAAAATAGAAGATACTTTAGTCGTGGAAACTGGCGCCTCCCGTGAATTAGCATATAGCATTGCTTCTGATGTTTGGAAAGAACTTAAAAAATTAAATGTAGAATATTTAACTGCACCCATGATCAGGGAGATAGTTAACACCAAACTGGTGGAACACGGCCTGGAAACACTAAGGAAAAAATACACCCGTCTGGGTATTCCAGTGTATAATATAACTTCCCTTATTCAAAACGGGTCCCGGGATAATGCTAACATGATCCACAACCCGGAAACCGTTCATAAATACGTGGCGGATGAAGCCCTCAAACAATACGCCCTTCTAAATCTCCCCAATGAACTGGCTGATGCTCACATGTCAGGGGATATTCATATACATGATCTAGAATTTTTTGCTGGAAGGCCTTTAAACTGTATGCAGCACGATTTAAGACTTTTCATCAGGCACGGGCTTAAAGTAGATGGCACTGGAGACCATACCTCGGTGGCAGGACCTCCCAAACACATGGAAACTCTCATGAACCATGCCGGGGAGATAATGCTAGCTGCACAACAGAATATGAGTGGAGGTCAGGCCATGAGTCTGTGGAATATATTCGTGGCCCCTTTTGCAGCGGGAATGCCTTATGAAAAAGTAAAACAGGCAGTGCAGATGTTCATATTCAATTTGAATATGGCCTATGCTGCCCGGGGATCTCAAGTACCTTTTACCAGTATTAACCTGGAATTTTCAGTTCCTAAATTCCTCCAGGATGAACCAGCCTATGGACCTAAAGGCAAACTGGTAGGTACTTATGGTGATTTTGAAGAAGAAACTCGCTTACTACAAAGAGCTATAACTGAAACTCTCATGGAAGGAGATTCTGATGGAAAACCGCACCTTTTCCCCAATACCATTTACACTATACGTAAAGAGTCCTTAAAGTCAGAAATGGAAGAGGATCTCATGAGGGTTCATGAATTGTCTGCTAAATATGGATCCGCCTACTTTGTGAATATGCTGGCCAGTTACCGGGGTAATATGGCCAACTATATGGGATGCCGAACCGCACTTCAGGATAACTGGACTGGTGAATGGGAAAAAGATTGTTTTAGAACAGGAAATTTGGCCTATGTAACCTTGAACCTGCCAAGAATTGCCTACCAGTCCCGGGACGATACTGAAGTATTCGAATACCTGGATTCCTATATGGACATGGCAGTTAAGGTCTTGAATTTGCGCCGGGAATCGGCCCTGAATTGTCTAAATAAGTATAACATGTTACCTTTCCTCCATCAGGAATTTGAGGATGAAATGTATTATCGTATTGAGAATTCCACCATGTCCTTTGGATTTGTAGGATTAAATGAAATGCTTCTTTCTTATTTAGGAAGGGGAATTGAAGATTCCGAATCCCATAAGATGGGAATTAAGATTCTGGAATACATAAATAACCGTACAGCTGAATTGAAAAAGGAAACTGGACTAAGGTGGTCCGTACTACAAACCCCTGCAGAATCCACTGCTTACCGTTTTGCCAGTCTGGATAAAGAGAAATTCAAGGAAGAGGCTATCACTCAGGGTGATAGAGGAGCCTATTACTACACTAACTCTTCCCATGTACCGGTGAACTCTGATGTACTGCTACCAGAAAAAATACGCCTGGAAGAAAAGTTCCATCCCCTCACACCCGGTGGACACATATTCCATGCCTTTATGGGAGAGTCCTATTCCAGTCCTGAATCCCTGATGAGTTTAACTCATAAAATGGCTAAAAAATCCGACATAGGTTTCTGGGCATATAGCTCTGCTTTAAGCTTCTGCATTGGATGCAAGACCCTTATGAAAGGATTAAATGAACAGTGCCCTACCTGTGGGGAGAGAGATGATGTGGAATGGTATGACCGGATAACTGGATACGTGCAACAAGTTGGCCGGGCAAAATCTTCATCCGGGGGATGGAATAAGGGTAAAATGCAGGAATTAAAGGATAGGCGTAGATTTGAACAATAAATCTTTATTTTTTATTTTATTCTTTTTTAAAGTAGTCCTTAATCTTTAATTTTACAATATGATCCGTTAAAACTTTAATTCTTAAAAAATTTTAATAGAAAATCAATTTCCTAAAAAAAAGATTTTAATTTTTAATAGGTAAATTGAAATACGCCGTGATTTTATGAATAAAAATAATAAAAAAATTATAATCATTGGTGGGGGCATTGCCGGATTATCAACCGGGTGTTATGCTCAAATGAATGGATTTGATGCCATTATTTTTGAGATGCATAATAAACCAGGGGGTTTATGTACTTCATGGAATCGTAAAGGATTCACTTTTGATTACTGTATCCATAACCTGGCCGGGACAGGAAATTTAAAACTGGCAAAAATGTGGCAGGAGCTGGATGCTTTTAATAATGAGGATATAATCCAGCACGATGTTTTTGTAAGGGTAGAGGATGAAAAAGGCCAGAAATTAAATATTTACACCGACATCCAGAAACTAAAAAAACACCTTAAAACAATTTCTCCTGAGGATGAAGATGTTATTGATGATTATTTAAATGCAGGGCAATCCCTAGTAAGAGCGGATTTTTTTTCTATGGGTATGAATGGTATTTCCAGTAAATTACGTATTATTCCCCAAGCTTATCAGATAATTAAATGGAGTAACATAAATCTGGAAGAATATGCCCAGCGCTTCAAAAACGATTTTTTAAAAAAGGCATTTCCACATGTACAATACAATATGGATGGATCTGGTATTCCCTTGTTTCCCCATTTACTATTCATGGCTGGCTTTGAAGCAGGAGATCTGGGATGGCCTAAATATGGTTCACTGCAATTTAGCAAAAGAATAGAAAACAGATTCAAAAAACTGGGAGGAGAACTTAGATATAATAGCCTGGTTAGTAAAATAATTCTAAATGACAATCGGGCCGTGGGAGTTATTTTAAAAGACGGTACAGAACATTACGCTGATATAGTTATATCTGCCGGGGATGGTTACAATACCATTTATAATCTTTTGGAGGGTAAATTTACCAGTGATTTTATTGATTCTTATTATCAATCCTATGATGAGAGTCAGGAATTTGGCTTACAAGTTTTCATGGGACTAAATCGGGACCTCAAAGGAGAACCTCATGCTATTGCACTCTTAATTAATCAGGATCTGGAAATTGAAGGCATGAAAAGAGATTCTCTTTATGTGGAGATATTCGACTCGACTACAGGCCTCTCAAGTGAAGGAAAATCAGTAATAAAAGTAGTGATGCGAGGGAATTATAATTACTGGAAAAAGTTGAAGACAGATAAAGATTCATATCAGCAAGAAAAGGATATGGTTTATCATAAGGTGATAAATCTACTTGAAAATAGATTTCCCGGAATAAAAGAAGATGTGGAAATATATGATGTTACCACACCATTAACCGTGGAAAGATATACTCATAATTTCCATGGCTGGCAGGTTTGGAGCCCTCCTCACGGTATGATGAAGATAATGTTTCAGGGACTAAGCAAGACTTTACCCGGGCTTCAAAATTTTTATATGGTGGGTCAATGGGCAGAAGCGATGATTGGAATACCCACCGCAGCTTTAAGTGGTCGTAATCTGATTAAAACTCTGTGTAAAAAAGATGGTAAAAAATTTCGCACACAAGAAAAATAATTTTTCAACAGGGGGTTATAACTATGGTTGAACACCAAAAATTCATGAAAGAAGCCATAAAAGAAGCTAAAAAAAGCCTTAAAGAGGGCGGAATTCCTATTGGTGCAGTTCTGGTAGAAAATAATCACATCATAGGTCGCGGCCATAACCGCCTATTACAAAATCAATCAGTTATTCTACATGGGGAAATGGACTGCATGGAAAGTGCCGGAAGGCTACGGGGAGAAGATTATCAACAATGCACTCTTTACACTACTTTATCTCCCTGCACCATGTGTTCCGGGGCTGCACTACTTTATAAAATTCCCAGGGTAGTTATAGGTGAAAATAAAACTTTATCTGGTCCAGAACAACTTTTAAGAGATAATGGGGTGGAAGTTATTGATTTAGAAATGGAAGAGTGCTGGGAACTCCTGGAAGATTATATCCGGGAGAATCCTGAAACCTGGGAATCAGAACTGGAACGGGTTGGAGGAGAAACTAACTTAAAATAAAGTCCTGCAGGACTAAAAAAATTAAATATCCTGGTTTTTAATCCAGAGGGAGGGTTACTGATTCACAGGAAGTACCGAAACCATGGGCCAGCATGCTGTGCCTTCCCGGACCACCTGCCACCACTATCACCACATCATCTATTTTTCGGGTAATGGGGACCATATTTTCTTTACACCATATCTCATCCAGTTTACGACCACCTCTATCAGCTAAATTTACCGGAACCATCGCATGCTGGTGTATATATTTTTTAACATCTTTTTTTCCCCATCCCTCATTGGAAATGGTTCGAGCATGTTCTGGACTCATAATAACCAGTAACTCTCCAGGTACATGACTATTATTACAACCTGCCGTGGAAGCAGTATGTACTATACTATCCAGCAAATCCTCGGCCTTTTGACTGCGGTGGTCATTAACATTATGGGGAGCTTCCATCCCCAAAAGGGTAAGTGTACCTGAAGGGGAAGCATAGCCTCTTTCCACATGCAAAGCATCCCAGGGACTTTCTTCCTCATTTTCCGCAAAGCAGTAACTGTACTTGGAAGCCGAACCCATGGTGGCGTGGTCCCCTATTCCTGGAACCGCTCCAGCAATATTCATTAAAAAAAAGCGAATAGCTCGACCAATACTTGCATTGGCCAGGTTGCCCGGACCTAAACATCCAGTTTTACTATTGAATTCTAATTCATTTCGCACAGGACCATTTATGAGGGTACAAACCGCCACAGGATGGGTGGTAGCATTTACACCTGCCAGGTTGAATTTTTCATCCCCCAGGCCCATTACTGCCTTCTCCAGAAGAGGCATAAACTGGGGCAGACAGCCGGCCATGACCCCATTTACGGCGATCTTTTCCCTGGTTGCTTTTCCCTGGAGCGGGGGTAGAATGGCCAGCACTTCCTGAGGATCCCCCTCAGAGTATTGATAAAACTTATTGACCCTGTCAGGGGTGGGGGGTATAATTGGCAGACCATCAGTGAACTTTTTTTGATAATAATCCAGGCTGATTTTTTCCACATCAGGATCAACCATGATACTCTCTTTTTTATTGTAATCTGAATTTTCAGGTTGCCTGCTGCATTTTGAATCCTCAGATTCAGTTAAAATATCTTCAATTAAACACCCACAGGACTTATCAACATTATCGGGAATCTTTTCGGACATTAAATCGCCTCAATCAGACTTATAAAAGATTTTTTCAATTTCAGGAATTATAACATTTGTTTTTTCTTTCACTTTGTCCGGGTTTAAACCTGCTACAGGGTGTTCAATTTCAAATATTCTTAAATCAGGAGCACCATGTGCCTTAGCCAGTTTACGGGCAAAGGGTGCAAATTTATGGGAACAAATGGATAGGGTGGGCACTCCTTTTTTTTCCAATCTTATAGCATCTAAAATAACCCAGGTAGTACAGGAACCACAGTCCCCCAGTGCCAGAATGGAAACATCACCTTCAGCAGCTTTTTCAAGCTGGAACTTATTCGCACCAGCTCCTGCAGGTTTTTTTGATTCTATTACTTCTATGGACTTTAAACTGGCTTTTATGATATTTAATATAATATCTGCCCCGGGTTTGGTATTATCAAAAAGAGATATGTGGTGGATAGGGGAAGGTATATCATTTATAAATATACTTTCCTGGCTGGATTCGGCCAGAGGATCCAGAACCCCTCTTTCTACTAAGTTAAGCTTCATTTAAATCACAAGTCTGTAAATTTTTCTGGATCTATTCCTGCATTCTCAATCTTTTAATCACAAAATCCTTATCAAGAGATAATATAAATGAAGCTGCTCTTGGCCCCATTTTTTTACCAATTATGACTTTGTAAAGTGCTTGAAATGCTTTTTGAGGTTTTAAATCATGTTCCCTTAATAGGGCGTACATTTGGTCATGTAACTCCTCGGGATTTAGATTTTTTTCTTCAATTAGGGTGGCCATATCCCTTAAAAAACTTTCCTGTTCCGGTGATAATGTCACAGACGGTATTTTTTTCTGTACTTGGAACTTTACAAAACCGGGGGCATACTTATCCAGCCAATTTTTAACCTGACTTACTCTTTCTGCTAACTGATCTTTTTGAGAGTCAGATAAATCTTCAAAAGATAGAATTGCCATCTTATCACTTAACTGGGAATTCCTCTTTAGTATCTGGTATATATTTTCCAGGTCATCCCCTGCTATCTGGTAGGCCACGGTGAGGAATCGGTAAGAAGGCCTAAATGGTATTTGGCTATGTTTTTGAATTTGGGATACCTGGTATATTTTTTTAAGCTTTTTTTCTTCCTTTTCTGATGCAGCCTGTTCTTCTTTAAAGTAAATCTGTTCTACCCTATCAAACTGCTCAATGAAATCCAGAAACGGCATTTCAGGATTGAAATCTTTATGTTTCATGGGTTTGCTTCGGAATAGGAAGTAATAAAGACTCTCAGCCGGCCCGATTTCCAGCCACTCTCCAGGGGTGAAAAATACTCCCTGAGATTTACTCATGGCATCTCCTTTAAGGGTTATCCACTCATAGGGAACTGGATAGGGTGCTTTATAATCAAAAATTTCCCTAGAAATGATGCTACTCACATCATAGGATCCTCCACTCGCTGCGTGGTCTTTACCAAATGGTTCACAGGTTATATTAAAAATTTTCCAGCGAGCAGCCCATTCTACCCTCCAGGTTAATTTTCCATCCCCTGATTTTATATCCATGGTTCCATCAAATCCACAAGTACATCTATAAGAAACCTCATCTTCCTGATAACTGTAGGCATAAGTGGTATTTACCCGTCCGCAATCTTTACATATGGGGTTATATGGTAACCAATCTTCTTTTAATGGATTTTCACGATATTTATTAAATATTTTCCTGATTTCAGGAGCTTTTTCAAGTGATTTGCGTATGTAATCGTTGTAAAGACCATCTTTATACATCTTGGCCCCAGAATAAGCCTCCAATTCTATGCCAAAATCATCCAGGGTATCCAGGAATGGTTTCTGGAAGTGTTCCACAAAACTTTCACAGCACCCTTCTGGACAGGGTATCTGGGAATAAGGTAACCCCAGGTATTTTTCGTAACTTTCTGGAAGAGGATAAGGAACCTTACGTAAGGGGTCATGGTCATCTGCTATCCATATGGTTCTGGATGAACTTTCCTTATTAATAAGAGCCTTGCTTACGGCATTGGCTATAAAAACGTCACAGGAGTTCCCAATATGTATTGATCCTGAAATGGAGGTTCCACTGGCTACTACGTGATTATCCACATCCCAATCTTTTAATTCATCTGCTATCCTTTCTATCCAGTGTTTCAATTAAATCACCTTTTTTTAGAGTAAATAATGTAAATATTCCCTATTATACCCAAGGGCAGGTTCTAATCTTTTAGCCCTTTTATATAAAACAGTTTAATAATTATTTTAGTCTATCAGGGGCACTAAAAATAATGCTGTAAATATCATTATAAATCTATTTTATTTTAATATTATGTTATGAAATGTGTCATATGCTAAGGGTTTAAGTACAATATGCATTTTTTAAGGCCCTTATAGAGTTTTATATGATTTTATTTATTTAAAATAAAGAATATAAAAGTAATATTTGTTAAAATAATTTCTTTAAATAGAATTAAATAAAATAAAAATGGTTTAATTAATTAAATTAATCAAACACATCCACTTCGGCATTGTCCAGCCATTCATTCACAATTTTAACAGCACAGTAGTCACCGCACATGGTACATGTATCAGGGTCTTCTGGTGGTCTTTCATCTCTTTTTTGCCGGGCTTCTGCTGGACATAGTGCTGCATCATATTGTGCTTCCCAGTTTAGTTTTTTACGGGCATTGGCCATTACCAGATCTTTTTCCCCATTATGAATGCCTTTGGCCATATCTCCCACATAGGCACCTATTCTGGTGGCAATAACCCCTTCCTTCACGTCATCAGGGTAAGGTAATGCCAGGTGCTCTGCAGGAGTCACATAGCATATGAAATCTGCTCCAGCTCCTGCAGAAGCAGCTGCACCTATTGATGAAACGATATGGTCGTATCCGGCCCCAATATCAGTCACAATTGGTCCTAACATATAGAAAGGAGCTCCCCGGCAAAGTTTTTTCTGCAGGGTGACATTGGCTGGAATTTCATTTAAAGGTATGTGGCCTGGTCCTTCCACAATAGTTTGCACTCCCACTTCCCGGGCTTTATCCACCAGTTCTCCTAATATAATTAATTCCTGGACTCCGGCCCGGTCAGTTGAATCTGCAATTGCACCAGCCCGCATGGCATTGGCCATGGACATTACAAAATCATGTTCTTTGGCTATTTCCAGAATGTAATCATAGTTTTTGTATAAAGGGTTTTCAACTTCATTTTCCACCATCCAGGCGGATACAAAGGCCCCTCCCCGGCTCACAAGTCCTCCTTCACGGCCCTGTCTTTTTAATCTTTTTAAGGTTTCCCGATTCACACTACAGTGTATGGCCATAAAGTCCACACCATCTTTGGCCTGTTTTTCAATGGCCTTGAACATGGATTCTTCTTCCATGTAAATAGCAGAACCCTTTTCCTGAATGGTCTCTACCGCAGCCTGATAAATAGGAACACTTCCCACTGGAATATCAGACATTTTTAAAATTCTCTGTCGGATTTCATTCAAATCTCCCCCCACAGAGAGTTCCATCAAAGTATCAGCATTATGGGCCATGGCCACTTTAGCTTTTTCCTCTTCCAGATCGAAATCACAGATGTCGGTTGATGTTCCAATGGTAGCATTTACTTTAGTTCTGAGCCCTGCTCCAATACCCACCGGTTTTACTCCTTCCCGGTTTAGATTGCTGGGAATAGCTATGGTCCCCTGAGCTACAGATTTTCTTATGAATTCTTCAGAAACGTTTTCAGCCTGGGCCACCGCTTTCATTTCCTCTGTTATTATGCCTTTCTTTGCGTCATCCATTTGTGTCATAGAATCACCATGTATTTTTTAATATTTTTACCCTTAGCTTTTCTTGATAATTATAATCAAAATCATCAAAGCCTAAATATGTTGAATCAAAATTTATCAATATATTCTAATAACGAATAATGATAGTATCCTTTTCATATACTATCATGATTTCATTTTTAATATTGTATTTCTTAATAAAAGATATACTGTTTTAATTTTCCTTTATATATAAATAAAATGATTAGGCACAAGGGCTTACATATAGTTATTAATTCACCCTTATATTAACAATAGTTATGGTAACTAATCCCTATTTATAAAATGCCCTCCAAACAAAAAATAATACGTATTAAACTTTTTTTCCCTCCATACGACTTTTAACCATATCGTAATCTGGAACATTGGTTTGACAACCTTCAGCTTCAATAATAAAAGAAGCAACAGCTGATGCAAATCTTCCACAGTATTCTAAATCATTATCATCTAAATAGGCCGTTATAAAACCCGCCCGGTAGGAATCACCTGCACCGGTAGGGTCCTGAACTACACTTTTTGTGGCATCTATCTTAATTTTTTCAGGAGTATAAATGGTGCTCCCCTGGGAACCATAGGTCTTAACCACAATTTCCGGACCATTTTCCATTATTTCCTTTAGACTCATCCCCAGAGTGTTTTTTATGCGATCAATTTCAAAATGGTTACCAAATAATATATTACATAGTCCCACCACTTCTTTTAACTCCTGGGGGGAATACATGTAAAGGTCCTGACCAGGATCAAAGGAAATTAATTTTTCCTGTTCCCGGGCAACCTCACCACATTTCCGGTTGAACTGGGGATCTCCCGTTGCTAAATGTATGGCCTTGGTTTTCATAATTGACTTAAGTGGTACTTCCGAATTTTTGAAGTTTTTAGCAGCTCCCCAGTAAAAATAACTTATCTGATCGTCATTAGAATTGGTTAAAACAAAAGCAGTGGGGGTTGTGTCCTCTTCCACTACTATCATATCTGCGGTGTCAATTCCCAGTTTATTTAAGACTAATTGATATTCTGAACCGGCAAAATCACCACCTACAGCAGATACCAGGGAAGTATTAAGTCCTAATCTGGATCCCACTACTGCTACATTAGCAGCGGCTCCGCCATGCAGGTTTTTCATTTTTTCTATGGCAGTGGAGGAGTTAGGATCTGGGAACTCCCCTACCTGGATAATATAATCAAAAGCAGTGTGGCCAATTGCCAGTAAATCCCTTTTTTCACTCAATAAATCACCGGCCCTATGTTGATTTTAGAAGTACTTAAAATTTTTCTAGCCATTTTAAATAAGATTTTAACCTGGTGAAATTAATTAAAAACACTATCAATCGCTTTTTACTATGAATATCCCCCTAGTTATAACTATAAAGTCCCGAATCCCTGTTTTTTTACAATTTTCTGGCCAGGGCCAAGTATATAATTAATAAATTCTTCTATCTGTGGATTAAAGTCTCTAAAATTCACCATACTAATAACGTGGCGGGTTTCCTCTTTAAGTAAATCTTCGCCCTGAAAGAAACTACCATTAAGAAAGGTATGCAAATTATTTGAGTTTTTAACTATTTTAAAGGCTTCGTAAGGAGATTTGACTTCACCATAAATTTCAAATGGCACGGAATTATCTTCCAGAGTTTTCCAGGCCAGCCTCTGGGATGAACTGGAAACAGCCACAAACTTTTGATTTTTAAGTTCTCTAATATCACTTACTTCCCATCCCGGACTGGATATTAGTACCAGGTAATCATAAGCAAGGGGAGTAAAATCTAAATCATTTTGAAATGCCAGAAGGGGATCATCCAGGCTCATAATATCTAATAAATCTTTTTTTGCCAGATAAAAAGCACTTTCATCATCGCTACTGTAACATGCTACTTCCAAACTACTCTTTGCAGCTAAAACCTCTAATAACCCGGATGAAATATGGCCTCCGCTAATCAAAAGGCGATTACTATCTTTAATTCTACTAACATAACGGTTATATTGTTCCAGTATGCTTATTCCTTCAGAAGTTAGTTCTGAACCGGCCCCGGTTGTTTTTAATATCTGAAAACCTAATTTATTCTCAGCATCCAGAATGCGACGATTTAAAACCGCAGGGGATACTCCCAATTTAATGGCGGCTTTTCTCTGGGACCATGTTTGGGATACACATTTTAAGGTCTGAAAAAATTTGTAATTAAATTCATGACCATTTATATTCATTCCCAGGCGGGGATAAAATTCCATAGAGTATCAAAACCTTATATATAATATAAAATTTCGCAATTACCATTATTTCAAGTTCTTTAATATCAAGCACACCCTACTAAAAAATAAATATAGGACTTGCAGATATATTATGCTGTTTATGTATTTCAGTTAACAGGATTAAATGTATTACATAAAATTTTAATTTCCTTAATTCCATTTATTTAAATCAACTTTAGGTGAAATATATGATAATCAATGATGCCATTGCGGAAATCCTGGAAAATGTTAATCAAGCCTCTCAATCACTGGATCAAGATAATCTAGAAAAGGCAATGGGGGCGCTCATTTCTTCAGCAAATGTCTTTGTTATGGGTATGGGCCGGTCTGGCCTGGTGGCCAAAGCATTTGCCATGCGTTTAATGCATCTGGGAATCAGTGTATATGTGGTGGGTGAAACCATCACTCCGGCTATAAATACAGGGGATACTCTCCTGGCTATAAGTGGATCCGGCCAAACCAGTACTATACTTAGCACTGCACGAATAGCAAAAAAGAGAGGGGCTAATATTATTGCCATAACTTCTTACCCCGAATCCCTTCTGGGGGATCTTTCTGATCATATAATAACTATTAAAGGAAGAACCAAAATAGACTCTGAACAAAACTATATTAAAAGACAGATAAATGGTCGACATCAGTCATTGGCCCCTATGGGGACTCTTTTTGAGATAACATCCCTTATATTTCTGGATGGTTTGATTGCCGAGCTCATGCATAAAATGGATAAAACTGAGGATGACCTTAAAGAGAAACATAATGTGCTGGAGTAATCCAGAGATTATAATTGCATATTCCCTTTACTCCAACCAATTAAAAAACTTAAACTACTTTAAAAAAGATTTAAATCAATCTATCACTACCCGGTGGGGATGGGTATAAATATTGAATCTTTCGCCTCTAACAAATCCAACCATGGTTATTCCTGCTTCTTTAGCCACAGCATATCCGGAAGTAGTGGGAGCTGCATTGGATGCTATGATGGGCATTCCCACCCGGGCAATTTTTATGAGCATATCTGCGGGCATCCTGCCACTGTAGGCAATGTAACTATTTTTAAAGTCCACTTTTTCCAGTAAACCCGCCCCGATAACCTTATCCACCGCCACATGTCGACTAACATCTTCCCTGGATAAAAATTTATCTTTATAAATCAAGGCAGCTACATGAGCCCCTCCCGTTTTCTGCCAGGTGAATGCATTATCTTTTAACTTTATAAAAGATTTAAGTAGCTTTTTTTTATCTACTGTAAATTCCGATTCAACTTTATCTATAAATTCGATTTTCTGGCGCCATCCTCCAAAACAATCAGAACCCACCACCAGTTCCTGGACTATATCGAAGTCTTCCATATCTACCTGGACCTTTACAGTGTTTTCCTCAATTGAAATTTCTTCAACATTCTCTAATGAACGAATAAGGCCTTCCCCTAAAAGATATCCCATTGCAAATTCTTTTAAAGAGTCAGGGCTAATTGAAAATTTACGAGTTAAGGTTTTATTTACAATAAGTTCTATCTCCGCGTCTTTGACGATTTTTTCCTGTACTGATTTGCTAGTTTCACGGACTGCCAGGGCAGATACTTTTTCATACATAGTGGACATATTAGCACCATTATTAGATTATAATAACTTAATAATTAAAAAGAAAGTAAGATTAAATTAAGAACTATTTATCCATTAATATATCATCCGCCCATGATATAGCTGCTGCTACACTGGGAAATCCTATAATGCTGGTTACTAGCATAATGGCATGATAAATTTCTTCCGGAGTTGCCCCAGCATTAATGGCTCTTTTTACATGGCTGTGAACTGCTCCTTCAGACTTTATGGCTGCAGAAGCTGATAACTGAATTAGATGTGAATGTTTATGATCAATGGGTCCGGATTTTCTTACAACTTTACCTAAATCTGATAAAATTGAACTGTATTCTGGATACCGGGATCTTATACTAACGTGATGATCTGGATATTTTTTGGTCATTTTTTCCCACCTCTTTAATTATAAAATCGACTTAAAACTATACATTAATTTATATACTGGAAGACCATAATAAATTTTATTAAAAAATCAATCCCAGTGACTTAAATCCCTTTTAAATACTATTTTTATGAATATTCAAAGCATGTAAGTACGAATTTTGTGGATATAATGTTGTTAAATCATTAAATTTGATATTAATTATCAACCATCAAGCTAAGTAGAGGGAAAGTTATATGAAAGTCTTGAATAAAATTTTATCCAGATATTCTGGGAAAAAATCGGATCTGGTTCCTTTACTACAGGAAATACAATCAGAATACGGTTATTTATCAGAAGAACTCATGAAAGAGGTATCTCATTTCACAAATGTACCTGAAAGTGAAATATATGGTGTGGCCACATTTTATACTCAGTTCAGATTTATACCCAAAGGAAAAAAGCACATATCTGTATGCACTGGAACAGCCTGCCATGTAACTGGCGCCCAGCAGATAATAGAAGGTATGGAAAGACATTTGAATATAAAAGAGGGCGAAACAACTCCTGATGAGGAATATTCTTTAGAATCTGTGGGATGTTTAGGATGCTGCGCTTTAGCACCAGCAGCAATGGTAAATGACGAAATAAAGTCTAAATTATCCTTAAGAAATATAAAAAAACTATTCAAGGGATACAAACCTCCAGAGTCATCAAAATAAAATTTATCATCAGCATCAATGGGGTCAATTATGAAGTTTGAAGAAATGGTCCAACAGGAAAAAAAGGACTACAATTTATTATTTTCTGATAAAACAGCAGTCTTTGTAGGCTCGGCAACATGTGGAAATTCTGCTGGGGCTCAAACTGCAAAGGATATTATAAAGTCCGAATTATCTGATTTTGAATGTGAAATTATAGATGTGGGCTGTATTGGCTTATGTTATGCTGAACCAATTATAATGGTGGTAAAACCACAGCAGCCTTCTGTAATCTATGGTAATGTCACTAAAAAAGTGGCCCGTAAAATTACCAGATCTCATATAATTCAGGACACACCCCTTCCCGATTATGCCCTGGGGAGTTGGGGAGAAGGTAAAATTGAAGGAATTACTCCTTTATTTGAACAAAAATCCATGAAAATGCAGGAGAGAAGAATACTAAGAAACTGTGGATTTATTGATCCCACTAATATAGGGCACTATCTATCCCAGGGGGGTTATTCTGGATTTATGCAGGCATTAAAAATGGAATCATCTGAAATCATTGAGGAAATAAAAAAATCAGGCCTGAGGGGAAGGGGAGGGGCAGGTTTCCCCACCTGGATGAAATGGCAGTTTTGTCTGGATTCTGGTAAAAAAACCAATTACCTGATTTGCAATGCAGATGAAGGTGATCCCGGAGCATTCATGAACCGTTCACTCTTAGAGAGTGATCCCCACTCGGTACTGGAAGGTATGCTCATAGCTGCTAAAACCATCCATGCCGAGAAAGCATACTTATACTGTCGAGCAGAATATCCACTGGCTTTAGAAAGACTCAAGACCGCAATTAACGAGATGAAGGAGAGAGGATTTCTAGGAAAAAATATCATGGGATCTGGATTTAATCTGGAAATCATTATTAAAGAGGGTGCAGGAGCCTTTGTTTGTGGTGAAGAAACTGCTCTTTTAGCATCAATAGAAGGTGAAAGAGGAACTCCCCGCACCCGACCCCCATTTCCCACAACAGAAGGCCTTTTTGGAAAGCCCACAGTAATAAATAATGTGGAAACTATGGCCAGCGTTGCTCTAGTTATGCAGCAGGGTGCTGAAAAATACTCTCAGATGGGAACCAAAGAAAGTAAAGGTACCAAAACCTTCTCCCTGGTGGGTCAGGTTAAAAAAACAGGTCTGATAGAAGTACCGCTGGGAACCACCTTAAAAGAAGTAATATTTGATATAGGTGGAGGCATACTGGATGATGGGGAATTTAAATCAGTTCAAATCGGAGGCCCTTCCGGGGGATGTGTTCCTGCCCAGCACCTGGACACTCCCATTGATTACAGTTCTCTATTAGAAATAGGGGCCATGATGGGCTCCGGGGGTCTGGTAGTAATGGACCACAGTACCTGTATGGTGGAAGTGGCCCGTTACTTTTTGGAATTCATTCAAAAAGAATCCTGCGGAAAATGTGTACCCTGCCGTTTAGGGACTAAACAGATGCTGGATATTTTAACCGACATAACTGTGGGTAAAGGAAAGAAAAAAGATCTGGATGTGCTACCTGAATTAGCAGAAGCAGTTAAACTGGGATCTTTATGTGGTCTGGGTCAATCAGCACCTAATCCCATATTAACCACCATGCACTTTTTCATGGAAGAATACCAATCCCATATAGAAGACGGTATTTGCCCTGCTCTGGATTGTAAGGATTTCATTACCTATACTATTGATTCTGAGAATTGTGATGGCTGCATGGCTTGTATTAAATCCTGCCCGGTAGGTGCCATATCTGGTGAAAAAGATAAGGTTCATTTTATTGATACCCTAAAATGTGTTAAATGCGGCACCTGTCTGGATTTATGTAAAAAGAAAAAAAATGCAGTTATACTGGCCAATATTTGCTAATTAGGGGCTAGAAATATTTCAGATGAATTTTTCACCAGTATTAACATTATAGAGGTGTATCTGGATGAAATTGCCTTTATCCACCCATTTTCCATTTTCCAGATAAAAGGGACCAGTCCATATTGAATCAAATTCATCCCGGCTAGAATCAACAAAGGTTAAACTTACTGTAACATTAACTTCATTATTTGATACCTTATTTAAACGATCTATTTTCATACTGTTGAGAATATATCCTGTTTTAACCCCATCATAATTAAATAAGGTGTTGAAATCTTTGAAAAAATCTGATAATCCCTGTTTTACATCTTTTTCCAGTTTTTCGTCTTCTGAAATTTGGCTGGTTGTATTTTTTGAGGGGGCAGCTTTTTCATCAGAAACATCTGTTTGGGCAGCATCCATAGGAACAGCAAATATGCCCCAAATAAGTAACAGTGCTAATAGTAAGGTGCCAATAACTGGCACGATTTTATTACGATAGGGATTATTTATCCATACCAGAACGGGATTAATGCGAGGATAAGCAATAGATTTTCTTTTATTTAAATCATAGCTGGATCCTATTTCCTGTTGAAGTAAATACCGATTTAAGAAAACCCCTAAAAATCCCCCTAAAAAACCTAAAAATATGAAAATTGGACTTACCCATAGCAGCGAAATCAATGCTGAAATTAATCCAATTATCATCCCCACAGGATATTCAATTTCATTTGCAAAAAATACGGATAAAGAACTGCTAAGCACAGGTAAAAGTAGCAGGGCATAGATTCCTATAAAAAATTTAAGAATAAGTGTTATAAGCAGGCTTATTAAAACTGCTATAATTATGGATATCCCCACGCGGTTAATTAAATACTTCCCCACAGCCGATCCTCCCTTTAAAGATATGTACTATATTATCTATTTTAATTTTTATTATATAATTAATTATAATACTTATAAAATTATCACTATTTAAAAGAGGCCTGCAATGTATATTTTTTCCCAGCTTTTATAAATTTAAGGGAAAGATTTAAAATTTTCTGTGGAGGAAGATTAAAATAAATCAATCAAAGTTAAGATAAATAGATTAATGCTAAATATAGTGAATTTAATGCCCTAGTAACCTGATCATGAGCAGAGCCTGAACAGAATATGCTTTCTAGGCTGAAAATCTGATTCAAATATCGGCAAACTGCTTTTTTTTAAGAAAGGTAATTAGAATAAATAATATTAAAATAACTCTATAAATTTTAAGAATAAAAATGTTAGAAGAAATAAACCTTTCCCGGAAAATTAAAAAACAGGAACTCCTTACTATTCTAAAAAAGGAATGTTCTGGGATCGATATATATGATTTGATTGCATACTATGTGCACCTTTGTCATGAGGGCAGGTATCTGCCTGAAAACTACTTTAAAGATTATTTGAAGGCATATGTCATGGGATTCATTATTAGAATAAAGGAAATTAAGGATAATTCTGAGTTTTATGATGGATATGTGGATCGGGAGGAGTTAAAAAAAGCCTTAAATCTTTTAAATCGTCAGGAAGATAATGTAAAAAAAATAAGGAGATATCCCCGTTCATTTAAAATATATGCACTTATCAGTATTTACACTACTTTTATTCTGGATGAACCAATTCACATGGTGGGTACCCTTTTTCCCGGGGGATTCAGGGTTAAATATGAGGATAATATCTACTATTGCCCGGTAAAAGATGGCCAAAAAAATAACCCCCACGCTGTTTGTGCTTTCTGTATTGCCTTACAGGATGAGGCTGTTTAGAATATAATTCTGTGATATTAATTACATAATTATAATGAATCATTTTTTTATAATTATAATTTTTTAATAGTATATTTAATACATTTTTTGGGGGGATTAGTTACTGGGGCCTCTAATAATAAAAAATAATATATAAATTTCTAATCTCAACATCCACCATAAAAAGGTTCTCTATTCTCAATAGCATCAATAAATATCTTTTTTAAGTCCTCCATACTTTTACCGGAACGAATAGCACCAATTATATCCACTAAGTTATCATTACGTAGTAAACAGGGTTTTATTTTACCATCCGGGGTTATCCTTAAACGGGTACAGTTTTTACAAAACTCCGTATTGTCCATGGGCTTTACAATTTCTATTTCTCCATCATCCACAAAGTATTTTTTCCTATCCTGCATAAAAGCCCGGGTTTTCACTTTGTCTGCCCTATTTGTCAATTCATTTTCTAATTGATTCATTTCAAAATGATACTTATCTATGAATTCTGTATCCGGACAGCTTTCTGTTTTTAAAAGTTCTATTAGCTGCAGTACCGCCCCATTTTTTTTACAAAATTGAAACATATCCCATATTTCCTGATGGTTGATGTCCTTCATAACTACCATATTAACCTTAACCGGGTCCAGTCCCGCCTGGGCGGCAGCCTTAATTCCTCTTTTAGCACTATCCAGATAATTTCTGCTGGTAATAAATTGATAAGTATCTGGATTCAAAGTATCCAGACTCACATTGACTCTTTTTAATCCGGCATCAACCAGTTTTTGAGCATAACGTTCCATTAAAGTTCCATTGGTGGTTATGGAAACATCTTTAAATTCCAGGGTGGATATCTTCTCCACAATTTCTACAATATCCTTTCTTATAAGGGGTTCCCCTCCAGAGAGCCGAATCTTTTTAATGCCTATATCCCGGGCCACCTGAGCAATTTTAAATATCTCATGGGCGGTCATCTCATTATCCTGTGGCATTATACCGTCATGGTGACAATAAAGACACTTTACATTGCATCTGCTGGTTATAGAGATTCTTAAAGAGATTATTGGCCTCTGGAAACTATCATGGGTAAGCATATTATCATTTGTAGTTTAATCTGATGGTTTGGGGTCTTGGAAGTGGTGTTACTTAATCTTTATTATGCAATACTATTTTTATGGTATCAATATCATCTGAATCTTTATCCAGAGAATTTATCATCCCTGTAATGGTTTTAGCAATTATATTCTGTACAAATGGGTTTAATGGTATCCTTTTACCATTAACTTCCAGCAATGCCTGTTTAAACTGGCTTTTACAGTCAACTTCAGGAGCTAAACCCTGCAATTTGGCCTGAGAAAAGTCTGCACAGGATTCAAATCCACATTTTTTACAATTCAAATCCTGCAATAGACCATAACTTCTTTTTTCAATAATTTCCACTAATTCATCCATTTTTTCATCATTCAATTTTTTTACATCCACTTGCCGGATAGTATAATTGTCTTTTAATGATGAAACAGATATTTTTGCAAATCTTGAGCTTTTAAATCCTTCCATGACTAAAAAATCAATTTCATCATAGGATTCAATGGTTGAAATTACGTTTTCCACATCAAGGGGATGGTCCCAAAGAATAAAAGTCTCTTTTCCAGTACCAACCACGATTTTAGCCCCGGCCTGACGGTGCTTTCCTGTATCCTTATCTGCCAGATCAAAATGAACATGGCTGAATTTCATTGTTCCTACGCTGTATCCTTTCTGTGAAAGTTTTTCCACCAGTCTGGTCACCAGAGTTGTTTTTCCAGTGTCTTTAGTCCCTATGATAGATATTATTTTCATTTACAAGCACCAACTGTACTTATTTCTACTCTCTAATTATTTAAAAAAATAAAGGAATAGATTATATTAATAAGAATATAGTAGTTAAATTAAATAGTAGTAGTAATAGTAGTTAAATACATTATGTTGTTTATCCCCAATTTATTAAAATGAATTATTTAAAATAACTTTACCCTATTTTATTCCTAAATTCTCTATTTAATATAATATCTAATAACGTATATTTGCTAAAAACTAATTGAATTAACGGCTAATTTTTTAAAAAAAATTTCAAGGATACCATGAAGAAAAAGATCAAATTTTTAATGGATGGATTGGAGTTTGAAGCAGATGAAGGAACCACTATCCTTCAATCAGCCATAGAAAATGATATTTATATTCCTCATCTTTGTTATAATTCCCAGCTAAAACCATATGGTGCCTGCCGCTTATGTCTGGTGGAAAATGCTGAGGGAAGGCTTATAACTTCCTGCGAGAATCAGGTGGAAGAGGGAATGGAAATTAAAACCCACAGCATGAAATTAAACCGGGTTAAAAAGATGTTAATATCTTTACTTATTTCCAATCATGAAAAAAACTGCCTTAGCTGCACTCAATCGGATAATTGCAAGCTTCAAGAAGCAGCATCCTATTTGCAGGTAAATGAGAACGAACTGGAAAACTTAAGACAATCAGTAAAGGATGTCCCCCGGGATGAGTCCAATCCTTTTTTTATCCGGGACCTTAAAAAATGCATCCTCTGTGGAATATGTGTCCAGGTATGTGCCGATATAATGGGAGTAAATGCTATTGATTTTGGGTTTAGAGGGTATGATACCAGGATAACCACCTTTGGTGATAAGGATATTCTGGAATCTAACTGCGTATCCTGTGGCGAATGTGTGGAAGCATGTCCGGTGGGTGCTCTGGTTTCCCGCAATTCTTTAACTCCTGCTCGCGAAGTAAAAACCATCTGCCCCTATTGTGGGGTAGGTTGCGGCATCTATCTGGGAATCAGGGGGGGTGAAATAGTAAGTGTAAGAGGGGACCCTGAAAGCATGGTAAATCAAGGAAAACTCTGTGTAAAGGGTAGATTTGCTTATGAATTTATTAACCACCCTCAAAGACTTAAAAAACCCTTAATAAAAAAACAGGGCAAATTTGAAGAGGTCGGATGGGATGAAGCCCTGAAACTAATTGCAGATAAATTTTCAAAATATTCCGGGAATGAATTTGCATCCATTGCCTCGGCCAAGTGTACCAATGAAGAAAATTATCTCTTACAAAAGTTCACCCGGGGGGTAATGGAGTCTCCCCATATAGATCACTGCGCACGCCTGTGCCATGCTCCCTCGGTAGTGGGACTCTCTCGGAGTATTGGAAGTGGGGCTATGAGTAATTCCATAGCAGAAATTGGGCAGGCTGGCTGTATAATGGCTATAGGAACCAACACCACTGTAAGCCATCCTGTACTAGCCCTTCAAATAATTAAAGCAGTTAAAACTGGTTCGAAACTCATAGTGATTAATCCCCAGAAAATTGAACTGGCAAAGCACGCAGATATATTTTTACAGCATAATCCGGGAAGTGATGTGGCTCTTTTAATGGCCATAGCCAAGGTAATAGTTGATGAAGGCCTCTATAACCAATCTTTTATAGAAGAAAGAACTGAAAACTTCTTAAAACTTAAAAAATCACTTGAAATTTTATCTTGGGATGAACTAGAACATATAACTGGAGTGGAAAAGGAAAAAATTAGACAAACGGCTTATATGTATGCGGAGGGAGATCCATCTTCCATCTTATATGCCATGGGAATTACCCAGCACTCCCACGGAACTGACAATGTACTGGCTGTTAGTAATCTGGCCCTTCTTACTGGCAACCTGGGAAGAGAATCTTCTGGAGTTAACCCCCTTCGG
Source organism: Methanobacterium alkalithermotolerans (assembly GCF_018141185.1). Taxonomy (NCBI): domain Archaea; kingdom Methanobacteriati; phylum Methanobacteriota; class Methanobacteria; order Methanobacteriales; family Methanobacteriaceae; genus Methanobacterium; species Methanobacterium alkalithermotolerans. The sequence goes on from NZ_CP058560.1 coordinate 1,443,553, forward strand.
GGCCAAAATAATGTACAGGGGTCCTGTGATATGGGAACCCTTCCCAATGTATTCCCGGGATATCAATCAGTAGAAGACCCTGAAATTGTTGAAAAATTCCAGAAGGCATGGAATATGCATCTTAAACCGGTAAATGGCATGATGTTATCTGAAATTTTTGAAAAAGCTCGAAGTGGGGATCTCAAGTCATTATATATCATGGGTGAAAATCCATTGCTCAGTGAACCGGATATACAGAAGGTAAAAATGGCACTGGAAAATGTGGAATTTTTAGTAGTTCAGGATATCTTTTTAACTGAAACTGCACGCCAGGCTGATGTGGTACTCCCTGCTGCTTCTTTTGCAGAAAAAGAGGGAACTTTCACCAATACCGAAAGAAGGGTGCAGAGAATAAAAAAAGCTATAATCGCACCGGGAGATTCTAAATCAGATTGGGAGATAATCTCGGCCATTGCAAAGAAAATGGAAAAATCTGGTTTTGATTTTAAATCAGCTGAAGAGATATTTTCTGAAATGACAGCTCTAACTCCTATTTATGGTGGAATTTCTTATGATAGATTAGAAAATCAGGGTTTGCACTGGCCTTGTCTGGATATTGATGATCCCGGAACCCCTATACTGCACCAGAATCAGTTCAATACTCCCTCCCATAAAGGAATATTTCATCCACTGGAATATATTCCCTCGGCGGAAATCCCGGATGAAGAATATCCTTTCATACTCGGAACCGGCCGAAGCCTCTATCAATACCACACCGGATCTATGACTCGCAAAGTTAATGGTTTAAATTATATTGATGGAGAGGAGTTTTTAGAGATTAATCCTGATGATGCATCTAATTTGAATATAAAAGGGGGAGAATGGCTGGAAATATCTTCTAGAAGAGGCACCATACGTGCCAGATCCAGAATAAACCCTGGTTTATTGTCCGGTTGTGTTTCTATGACTTTTCATTTCCAAGAAGCACCTGCTAATTGTCTTACTCAGACCGCCCGGGACCCGGTTTCAGGCACCCCTGAACTAAAAATTTCAACTGTAAAAATAAGAGTTTTAAGTGAGGATGAAATAGATATTTAGAACTGATCTAAGGATATTATTTGAATTAAAAAATATTAATATTCTTTTTTTTATCTAAAAACACTTTATTTATTTTTATTAATAGCATTAAAATTTTTATAATGCTTACTTTTAAATTTTCAAAAGCATTTATGTGGAGGAACTACACTCTTATATTTATAACTTCCCATATGTTTCTAGTAGAAATGTATTTATAAGGAATGCTTAAAAAGTGTTATTAACCCACATGGTGAACCAATGCCCAAACATATCGTTTCTGGATTAAAGTACATGGCAACAGTAAAGCTGAGGAAAAAAGGTCAAACTCAACGGGAGATAGCTCAGGCTCTGGGTATGGATAGATCTACAGTTTCTCATTATTTAAATGGTAGAAATCTGTCTAAGGATTCTATAGAAGTCGCAAAGCTGGTAGTTAATATGTGCCCTAAAGACTTTTTACTTTTTACTCATACACTGCTAAAGGATAAAGATAGAACCAGAATCATTATCCAAACTTGCCAGAAAAATCGATATGAAGGCAAAGTAAAAAATTCCTGTATTGGATGTGGTCTCTGTGTGGATACCTGTCTGATGAAGGCTGTCGTGTTGAATGACTTAAAGGCACAAATAGATTTTGAATGGTGTTGCGGATGTTTAATCTGTGTGGAGATGTGCCCAACCAACTCGATAGAAATTAAGGAGGTAGTAGATTGATGGAAACAACTGAATATAAAGACGGTAAGGATATTACCGTGGAAAGAGCAGGCGAAGAAGATCGAAAATTGCTCTTTAAAGATGATCTATGCGCGGTTTGTGGATTATGTGAAAAAATTTGTCCAGTAACTGCAATTGAGGTAAATCCTACTGGTGCGATGATTCGTACTGAACAAGACGTAAGTAAAATAGATATTGATGAACATAAGTGTGTTTTATGCGGTATGTGCAGTAGTATCTGTCCTTTCCAGGCTCTGGATTTAAAGATAGATGGAGACAGCATAAAAGACCTTCAGTATCCTCAAATTATAAAATCAGCAGAAATCTCTGATGAGGAGTGTATCCAGTGTAAAGCATGTGAAACTGCATGTCCTCAGGATGCAATTACTATTACTCGTGAACTGCCTAAAAGAGCAGACCTCATAACAGGTGAAATCGAAATAGATAAGGAAACCTGTATTTACTGTGGTATGTGTGAAGAAATGTGTCCGGTGGATGCTATTGATATAGCACACCAGGTCCCTACTTCGGACAATCCGGCAGTGGCTACTGACATCAATGTAAATGAAGACAAATGTGTCCACTGTGGAATCTGTAAGAGAATCTGTCCGGTAGACGCTATTATGCAGGTATGCAGAATCTGTCCTTATGGAGAATACGAAATTGAAGTACCAGAAGTCACTGGAACCTCCTATATTGACCCTGAACTATGTGTAAACTGTACCTGGTGTCAGGAAATTTGTCCTGTGGATGCAGCCAAAGTAAACAAACCTTTTGAAGGTGAATTGACCATAGACCAGGACACCTGCCAGGCCTGTGAAACCTGTGTAATGGTTTGTCCCTGCAATGTGTTATCTTTCCCTAAGGCGGAGAAATCAGGTGCAAAGCCGGAAAAACTGCATAAAGATGAAAGGTTCTGTATTTACTGTGGCGCCTGTCAGAAATCCTGTCCGGTGGATGCCATAGATGTTAAGAGGACTAAAATTAACTACACACCAACCAAATCCAAGGCTTGGGTAAAGGCCTTTGAATCCTTGAAAAACTGAATATGGAGGCTATTAAATGGCAATTGGACTAAAAGCTTACCGTGATATTTGTCACGGATGTGGAAACTGTGTTATAGCTTGCCCGGTTAACGCCCTCCGAAGCGAAGATGTCGCTGCAGGAAAGGGACCAAGCGAACTGTTGGACCTGATAATGATAGTAGAAGACGGAGCAGTACAACTAAAAAACGTGGATCTGTGCGGAAAGTGCGGAACCTGTGTAGAAAGCTGCCCGGTAGAAGCTATTAGACTGGAGGAATTGTGATGATAGTTAATCTAATCACAGGAAGAACTGTATGGCAAGGACAGGCAATTGAATCTGGAAAAGATCTGGAAATGTACATCAATGCTGCAGCTATAGCCCATATAAGTGATGAAATGATGGCTCAGATGGGCATTAAACCTGGACAAAACATTAAAATAATAGCGCCTGATGGTGACGTGGTGGTTAAAGCAGTGGCTACCAAAGAAACTCTCCCTGAAGACACAATATACGTCCCTATGGGTCCCTGGGCTAATAGAGTGGTTGATCCTACTACCAACTCCACTGCAATGCCCTCTTATAAAAATATACCTGTAGAGATTATGCCCACTGACGAAGAAGTACTGGACATGCCCACTCTAATGAAGGTATACGGAAAAGTGTAATATCCTACAACCAATCTAGGAGGATTAAATAAAATGGAACGTATAATCAAGAACGGTGTTGTTTACTGTCCCTTAAATGGAATTAATGGAGAAAAAATGGATATCTCCATAAAGGACGGTAAAATCGTTGAAAGTGTTAGTGATGATGCAGAAGTATTCGATGCTTCTGGACAAATCGTTATGCCTGGTGCTGTGGAGGTACACTCTCACATAGCAGGAGCAAAGGTAAACGTGGGTCGTATGATACGACCAGAGGACAGTAAAAAAGATGCAGAAGCTACAGTAGAAGCAACTCATCGTAGGGCCGGAAGTGGTTTTTCAGTGCCTTCCACCCACATGACCGGATACCGGTATGCACAGATGGGTTACACCACTGCCATGGAAGCAGCCATGCCTCCATTACTGGCCCGGCACACCCACGAAGAACTGCAGGCCACTCCTATCCTGGATCATGCTGCATTTCCCTTATTTGGAAACAACTGGTTTGTGATGGACTATTTAGGTGAAGGAGACATAGACTCCTGTGCAGCCTATGCTTCCTGGTTACTAAAAGCTACCAAAGGTTATGCTATTAAGATAGTAAACCCCTGTGGAACTGAAGCTTGGGGATGGGGAGGAAATGTGCATGGAATTCATGATACTGCTCCTCACTTTAAAGTAACCCCTGCAGAAATGATTAAAGGACTGGCTGAAGTTAATGAAAAATTGAGATTACCTCACTCCATACACCTGCACTGTAATGACCTGGGACACCCTGGAAACTATGAAACCACCATAGAGTCCTTTGAGGTACCTAAAGGAATTAAGGTTAACCCTGCTACCGGAAGCAGAGATACCATTGTGCATGGTACTCATGTCCAGTACCACAGTTACGCTGGTACTTCCTGGAGAGACTTTGAATCTGCAGCAGACAAAGTGGCGGATTATGTAAATAAAAACGACCACATCACCATTGACATTGGTCAGGTTACCCTGGATGAAACCACCACCATGACTGCTGATGGACCGATGGAATACGATTTACACTCTCTAAATGGTCTAAAATGGGCTAACTGTGATGTGGAAATGGAAACCGGTTCTGGAGTAGTTCCTTTCATCTACTCAGCTAAGGCACCAGTACCTGCTGTTCAATGGGCTATTGGTATGGAACTATCCTTACTGGTTAAGGATCCTGCCAAAATATGTCTAACCACCGACAGTCCTAATGCAGGACCATTCACCAGATACCCTAGAATATTTGCCTGGCTCATGAGTAATCAGTACCGGGAAGACATGCTGGAAAACAAACTCCACAAATGGGCTCAAAAAAGAAGCAGTATTGCTACCATTGACCGTGAATTCTCTTTCTACGAAATTGCACAGGCTACCAGGGGCACTCCCGCCAAAGTACTGGGCCTAAGCGACTTAAAAGGACACCTGGGTGCAGGTGCTGATGCGGATGTGGCAGTCTACAACATGAACCCGGACACCATAGACCCATCTAGTGACTACATGGCCATTGAACAAGGATTCCAGAAAGCAAGTATGGTATTCAAAGACGGTGAATTGGCTGTAAAAGACGGAGAAGTAATCAATACTGGATTAAAAGGAAAAACCTTCTGGGCCGATACTCAAGTGGAACAAAACTCCTACAATGCGGTCTTAAAAGAAGTGGAAAGACAGTTTGTTAAATACTACTCCATTGGATTCAAAAATTACCCGGTAGAAGACGAATACATCTCCAAGTCAGCTCCCATTAAAGGGGTGATGTTATGAGTGAAATAATACTAACTCCTAAAGAACAACCACAGGTACCTCTGGAAACTCCCAACATTAAACCAGACGTATTTGCAGGAAAAACCATTGATGAAATCAAAGAACTGGAAATCGACCACGGAAAAGAAACAGTTAAATTAGCTGACTTTTTTGATGTAGAAGGAACTCCTGGTGAAACTGCAGCTGAAATCAAAATCATTATCGATGGTGATGTAAGCAACACCAAAAGAATTGGACAGGAAATGACCGCTGGCGAAATCCTGGTAAAGGGCGATGTAAACATGTACGTCGGCCTGGAGATGGAAGGTGGAAAAATCACCGTCCAGGGTGATGCCGCTGCCTGGGCTGGCCAGAACATGAAAGGAGGAGAACTGGAAATAATGGGCGACGCCGGAGATTACGTAGGATCATCCTACCGTGGTGACTGGAGAGGAATGAGCGGAGGCCTTATAACCATCCATGGTAATGTCGGTTACGAAATTGCCGAGTACATGGGTGGAGGAAAAATAGTGGTTAAAGGAAACGCTGATCAGATGCCTGGAGTACACATGAGTAATGGTGTACTGATTATCGAAGGTAATGTAACCTCCAGAACTGGTGGAGAAATGAGCGGTGGAAACATCGTGGTAAAAGGTGTGGTTGGAGAATTCCTGCCAGGCTTTAGTTACTGGGGTGTTGAAAAGAACATAGAGGTAGGAGGGGAAGATATACCTGGAGTGTTCTATAAATTCACCGGTGATAACGCCATAAAAGGAGCTAAAGGAACAGTATACGTAGCTGTAGCTGGCAACAAGCACATAGCTCCAAAATAATAAATTAAAGAGGTAATATTTATGGAATTAGTAAACAACGTGGTTTGTCCTTTCTGTGGAACACTTTGTGATGATATCATATGTAAGGTAGAAGATGATGAGATCGTTGGAACCTACAATGCATGTATCATTGGACACAGTAAATTTGTCCACACTGAAGGCGCCATGAGATACAAAAAACCCCTTTTACGTAAAAATGGGGAATTTGTGGAAATAAGCTATGAAGAAGCTATTGATAAAGCCGCCCAAATACTGGTGGATGCTAAAAGACCTCTAATGTACGGATGGAGCTGTACTGATTGTTCAGCTCAAGAGTCAGGTATGGAATTAGCTGAAGAAGTAAGAGCCGTGGTGGATAACACTGCATCAGTATGTCACGGACCTTCTCTTTTAGCTGTACACGATACTGGTTATCCAGTATGTACTCTGGGAGAAGTTAAAAATCGAGCCGATATAGTGGTTTACTGGGGATGCAATCCTTTCCACGCTCACCCCCGTCATTTATCCCGACACTCCTTTGCTCGTGGATTCTTCCGGGAGCGAGGACGTGCTGACCGGACCATTATTGTGGTGGATCCTCGAAAGAGTGACACCTCTAAACTAGCCGACATACACCTGCAACTGGACTACAATAATGACTATGAACTGGTAGATGCTATGAGATCTGCCTTAAAAGGTCATGAAATCTTATATGATAAAGTAGCAGGAATACCCCGTGATGATATTGTGGGAGCAGTAGAAGCACTCAAAAAAGCCCAGTTTGGTATTCTCTTCTTCGGTATGGGTATCACCCACTCCCTGGGTAAGCACCGAAACATTGATACTGCCATTATGATGATTCAGGAACTCAACCAGTTTGCCAAGTGGACCCTTATCCCTATGAGGGGTCACTACAATGTGAATGGATTTAACCAGGTATGTACCTGGGAAAGTGGATACCCATTCTGTGTGGACTTTGCCACTGGAACTCCTAGATACAATCCGGGAGAAACTGGGTCCAATGACATACTTCAAAATAGAGAAGCAGACGCCATGATGGTAATTGCTTCTGATCCTGGTGCTCACTTCCCACAAAATGCGCTTCATGTCATGGCTGAAATGCCGGTCATTGCCATAGAACCTCACCGAACACCTACAACTGAATTAGCAGATCTTATTATTCCTCCTGCAATTGTGGGGATGGAAGCAGAAGGTACTGCCTATCGTATGGATGGTGTTCCACTGAGAATGAAAAAAGTGGTTGAATCTGATCTACTTTCTGATAAAGAGATCCTGGATAAGATTCTGGAAAAAGTAAACCAACTAAAAGCATCTAAATAAATAAGTTAAGCCCTTCGGGGTTTAATATTTTTTTTTTTTAATTAAAATAATTCTATTTTAATGCAATACAAGCTTTTCTATCCATTATATCTATTATTTTTACATCAATACCATAAACTTTTTTCATGTTCTTTTCGTTAATCACTTTTTCTGGGGATCCCATATCAATTAAGGACTTTCCTTTCATTAAAGCTACCTTTTTAGCTGAAAGAAAAGCATGATCTGGAAAATGAGAAGACATTATTATAGATAGTCCTTTTTTAGCCAGCTGGTCAATAATGCTCAAGGTTCTGATCTGATTTCCAAAATCCAAATGAGAGGTAGGTTCATCTAAAATTAAAACCTCTGGCTCCTGAGCCAATACACGAGCAATAAAAACCAGCTGCTGCTCACCTCCGCTTATTTCTGTATATGCTTTATCCTTCATATGGTAAATTTTAAGATCTTTTAAGGATTTTTTGGCTATTTTAATATCCCGGGTTGAGGGAGAAGAAAAGGTATCAATATGGGGTGCCCTCCCCATTAGTACTACGTCTAAAACTGTAAACGGAAAGGTTGAATTATGCATCTGAGGTATATATCCCATACTTTTAGCTATTGTGGAAGCTTTAAGGCCTTGAATATTAATTCCATTCAGTGCCACTTTCCCCGAATCAAGCCGAATCAGACCATTTAAACATTTAAGCAATGTTGTTTTTCCAGCACCATTAGCACCTAAAATGCATAAAACATCCCCTTTTTTCAACTTAAAGCTTATTTTTTCAAATATATTTTCCTGTTTATTATAGGAGAATGTTCCCTCAATCATTTCCAGCAAGTAACTCATGCCCACACCTCTTTACTTTTCCTTAAAAGATAAAGGAAGAAAGGTGCACCTATTATTGCGGTTAAAATTCCCAATGGAATTTCGGTGGTGGTGATTGTACGGGCAACATTATCTATTAAAAGTAAAAAAAACGCACCTAGAATGATGCTGACTGGTAAAAGTACTTTATGATCTGGACCAACAATCATACGCCCTACATGTGGTATTACAAGTCCAATCCAGCCAATTATTCCACAAATACTCACTGCTGATGCAGTAATGATGGTACAACACAGGATTATGATTCCCTGCAGTTTTTTAGTATTAACTCCCAGGGTCTGGGCTTCTTCCTCTCCCATAGAAATTACATTTATTCTCCAGCGTATCAGTAAAAGGATAATAGATCCTATTATTATGGGGATACCCATAATGAATAAATCTTGATTATTAACTGCAGCTAAACTTCCCATTAACCAGAAAACTATGGTTTGGAGTTGCCCATAAGGGTCAGCCACATATTTAATAAGCGATAAAAGTGCTGAAAACAATGATGCAATGGCAATACCACATAAAACCAGGGTTAGAATGGACGTACCCTTGAATGTCCTTCCTAAAACATAAGTTAACCCTACAGCGGTTAAACCCCAGAAAAATGCAGAAAATTGTATCATGAATACACTTGCTGAAAATAGAATAGCAATGGCGGCTCCAAAACCAGCACCAGCAGAAACCCCTAATTTATCTGGAGAAACCAGAGGATTTTGAAATAATCCCTGGAAACAAGCACCCGCTAGAGATAAAGAACCACCAACCATCATAGCGGCCATTATACGGGGTAACCTAATGTCAAAAATGATGGTATTTACAGTAGCAGGTAAGCTAGATTCCAAAAAAAATATTTTGGAAATTAATGCTACAATTACATTATAAGGGGAAACGGGATATCTCCCAATAAGAAACGAAAAGAAGAATAAAATAATAAGTAGGATTGAAATTAAGGCGGCTGCTGATATTTGGTGCGTTCTAATTCTTTCCTGAATATTGATTTTTATCATCATATGCACCACCATTTAGAAGTCTTTTAGACCAGATTGCCTTAAAATTTCTGTAACTTCAACATCAGTAAGATTGTAATGATAAAACTCAGCATAGAATTCTTTAGTAAGGCTTTTTATATCAAGGTCTTTGAATTGGTCAGGATAAATAACTTTAGCAGTCCAAGGAATTCCAATTATGGTGTTAGCTCCTGGTGGACCCTCAAACCAGTTGAAAGGAGACTGGGGAACCAGGTATACTTCTCTGTTTTTCACTGCATCGATATTCTTCCATTGAGGATGGGAATATATACTTTCATAGAACTGGGAATCACTGGTTATGATTACCTCCGGATTCCATTTTAATATTAACTCCATGGAAACTCCCACTCCTCCTTTTGTTATAGGAGCTTCCACTACATTCTTACCTCCGCACATAGTTATTAGATTGGCATGCTGAGCACCAGGGGCATAAGTCTTTAAACCATCAGGGTCTTTTCCATAATAAACTTTTTTTCTTTCAGCTTCAGGAATAGATGCAATTGTACCATTTACCTGACTTAAAACTTTATCATGGAAATTTATAAGCTTTCTTGCTTTTTCAGGCTCTTGCAAAATGTCTCCCATAAACTCAATCGAAGGGATGATGCTGGTTAAATTATTATCCCCTTCTACATCCAATACCGGTATCTGGCCAAATTTATGTTGTATTTCTTCCACAATTTCTACAGTACCTCCATGCCCCACCAGGATGATGTCTGGATGAGCAGAAATAATGGACTCATAATTCGCATCTTTTTTTCCACCGCCCAAAACAGGGAGATTTTGATATTCTGGAGTCATGTACTGATTTTCTTTTTCTCCTCGACCAGTATCCCATCCTACCATCTTATCTGGAGCAAGCATGTAAAGCTGGACTGTGGTTGAAGAACTCAGTGAATACACTTTGCTTATATTTGAAGGCACGGGAACTTTTCTGTCTAACATGTCTGTAATATGATTACTTTCACCATAACCCTGGGGGTCCTGGGTTAAAAATGATCCAATAAAACCGACAGACATGAGAAATATTATCAATGATGCCATTATGATTTTTTTAGTTACCATGAAAACGACTCCTAAAATAGATTTTTCTTATCGATATGAATTTATAAACTTATTGAAATTTAACTTTATTTTACACAATGAATGCCTTAAATCACTTTATCATATAAATTATCAGTATCGATATGTATATATATACATTACTAAAAAACTAAAATAATACTCATGGAGAATTTTGCATAATTTAAATGAGGAGAAGGTAGATGAAACAAAATCAACTTAAAAAGATGTTAAAACTTATTATAGATTCAACTATTCCTTTAATTAATCAAATTGGGGTTGAATGAATGAATAAATCAATAATTAAGTTTTTATTAATCATAATAATAGTCTCCTCCATATCTGGATTGACTTTCGCATCAGAATCAGACAGTATAAATGAAACTTCTAATGGAACCAGCAGTGGAAAAGCCAGTGCTAAAATTAGCATCAATTTTGATAGAAGTGAAGCAAAAGTAGGAGATACAGTAATTATCACTGTTGCTATTATCAATGATGGAAATATAGATTTAACCAATATAATGGTTTTAGTACCCTTGCCCGAAGGCTTACAGTATTTATCACATGCAACTGATACTAGTAAGGCACTTTACTCCGCTGCGGGAGTATGGGATGTGGGAAATTTAAGAACAACTTCCCGATTGGGGGGAGTTAAATATCTCTATCTCACTGCAAAGGTACTACCTTCTGCGGAGGGGAAAAATCTGATTGCCAATGCAAGATATTTGAGTATTGAACCAGAATCTACTGATACTAATTTTCAAAAACCTGGCACGGCCAGCTCTACCTTGAGAATTGAAATAATCGAAGAAAGCGGGAATGGGAATGCCACGGGAAATGGAACTGGCAACATGACTGGAGGAAATAGTAGCACGGGCAATAATCAAGCCATCATCAACGAACTTAAAAATACCACATCAAAAGGTGGTTTGGAAACTTTAAAGGACTTGAGCAATCTTCAAAATGAAGGAAAAGCATATGAAGTAACTAATGATACTTCTTCAACTCCCTCTAATGATCCCGGATCAATCTATGCCATAATAACCGGATTTATATTCTCGCTACTAATATTAGTAGGATATTTCAAAGGAGTCAGGGGATAATAATATTATTTACAACTTTCACGGTTTTAGTTTTCAATAGAGGGTCATGGATTTTAAGAGTAGCCCCGGGTTAATCAAAATTGACTAATAAACTCTTTAATTTCATGATGTACTTGATTATAACCCGGAGGGTTGTTTATGAAACATACCTCTTATGGATTAATACTAAATTTGATAAGATTATTTGAGCCATATCCAAACAGGATTCTTCTAAATCATGAAAATGACAAAGCAAGTTAACTATCTACTCTAACTAAGAAAATGCACGGAATTAATAAATTCTTCGCAATGGGAATACATACGGGGAATACTTTGCCTCTTAAATTCTTTTAAGGCCCATTTAAAAATTTTAATAACAGGGAATCTATCATCCTATCTCAGGGGGATGGATTATGATTAGTCGATTTATTGTTTTAATAATCAATAATCAGGGGATTAAAATGAGTATATACATTGGAATAGATGATACTGATAATTTAAATTCTAGAGGAACAGGAAGACTAACCAGAGCAATAGCTGCCGAAATTTCTAATATATGTCCGGTAAAAGGTGTAACCAGACATCAGCTTTATTATCATCCGGACATACCCTATACTTCCCATAACAGCTGCGGGGTTATCCATGTCGAATCAGAAGATGAAGAACTGGTTCCCCACCTCTTCAAACTAGCTCGGGAAGAAATACTTAATGATTTTATTGAAGGCAGTGACCCTGGTTTAGTAGTAGCTCACCATAGCCAAATTTTACCTCCACTAGTGGCTTATGGAATCGATGCCAAGTCTACTATTTTAAATCAGGAAAAGGCCAGGTTACTGGCTGGGAATTTAGGAATACTTTTGGAAGGTTTGGGAGGAACTGAAGATGGGGTAATTGGAGCATTGGCAGGTGTTGGCCTGGCCTTTAATAAAAATGATGGAAGATTTTTACAAATTGGAAATATAAGGGAACTTACTGGCACGCAAAGCGTGGAAAACTTACTAAAAGCAGGTGTGGAAGCGATTTTCACTACAGACGGACAGCAGATACTCGAAGGAGATATTTTCAATGAAGAGAATAAATCAGTTAAACCCTGTCCGGTAAATGGAAGACCGGTTTTATTTGTAGAACATATAAATGGGTGCTTAAAAGCAGTCAAAAGGAATTAATGAGGTATCTCTTTAAATTTCTATTTAAAATGCATAATGATAATGGATATCTCCTTTGCTACTTTAATTATTAAATGAAGATTAAATAAAAACACGCGTTGATTATCGTTTCTAAAATTTAATTAAGTCTTATTTAAAAATAAAGAGAATAATCTCTTTTAATTCATATTTTCTCTGATTTTATGTATAGGTATTAATTCATATTTTCACTGAAAAAGATGAACTGCAGTTGCTTTGAATTCCATCCATAGTTCAGATCCGATATTGATTTTCATATCCAGGAAGGACTTGCGGGTCATATAAACTGTGAATAATTCTTTTTCTGCTTCTATTTTAAGATGGATAAGAGCCCCTTCATCTATAATTTCAACCACTTTTCCTTTTATTTCATTCAAAGAACTGGTTTTAACTTTATTACATGATAAAGTAATATCTTCAGGACGTATTGATACAAATACCTCGCCTTCTATTTGTTCTGAGGAATAAATGTCGATATTTCCACTTTTTATAAGTGTCAATCCTTGTGGCTCTTTACGGGCATGGCCTTTAATTACATTTTTCACGCCTACAAAGTCCGCCACAAATTGATTTTTAGGTTTTCTAAAAACATCCTCAGGTTTTCCTATCTGGAAAATTTTTTGATTTAATATGGCAATTTCATCTGAAAGGCGCTGGCCCTGAACCAGATCGTGGGTGGTCATAATTATGGTGGTATCCCTTTCTTTTTTAAGTTGCAGAATTAAGGACTCTATTTTTTCACGGGACAGGGGATCCAGGTTGGAAGTAGGCTCATCCAGAAGAACTAAATCTGGTTCGGTAACTAGCACTCTGGCCAGGGCCATTCTTTGAGATTCACCCCCGGAAAGGCTACTTGCATTTTGATGCGCATAATCTTCCATTCCCAGTAATTCTAAATTTTGGTAAACCTTATTTTGTATATATTCCTTATCATAACCTCTGATATTCAATCCATATGCTACATTATCATATACGGTTCCTTTAAAGGCCAGGGGCTTTTGGAATACCATCCCCATTCTACGACGAATATGCAGATTTCTTTTTTTTTTTGAAATTTCATGGCCATCAAATATGATTTTACCTGATGATGGAGTTTCTAAAAGATCAATTAGACGCAATAAAGTCGTTTTACCACAGCCGGTAGGACCAATCAATCCCAGGTTGATCCCGGTTTTTACCTTTAAATTGATATCCTCTAGAATAGTTTTGGATCCATATTTTTTATTCAGATTTTCTATTTCCAGCAGGTACATACTATTTCTCCTGGATGTAATTCAGTATCAGGTTGATTATAAGTGCAATAACCAGTAAAATTATTCCTAACGCTATTGAAAGAGCTATATTCCCCTTGGAAGTTTCAAGAGATATGGTAGTGGTTATGACTCTGGTGAATCCTCTTATATTTCCACCTATGAGCAAAGCCACTCCCACTTCCGATATAGCCCGACCAAAACCCAGTATTATAGCACCTATAAGGGCGTAACGGGCTTCTTTCATAATGGTGTAAATGGTCTGAAAATCACTTGCCCCTAAAGATAAGGCCAGGTCTTCTATATTTTTTTGAACTCCACTTAAGGAGTTAATGGTAAATCCAACCAGTAAAGGAAGTATAAGTATACTTTGACCAATAATCATACCGGTGGGGGTGAACAATAGGTTGAATCCACCAAATATACCTGAACGGGATAACAAAAGAAACACAAAAAGCCCCACCAGCACGGTAGGCACACTATAAAGGGTCTGAATCATATTTATTAGTCCTCTTTTACCCTTAAATGCTTTGAAATGAATCAATCCTCCCAGGGGAACTCCGATTAAGGTGGCAACCAGGGTAGAAGATAAGGAAATATATAGAGTACGCAATGTAATTTCGACCATTTCCGGGTCTAATGTGATTATGAGATTAATAGCTTGATAAATACCGTCTATAACAGGGCTCAACAAAATCACCAAAAAGCTAATTTAATAAAAAAAGTTAGAAAGGGATATGATTTCCCTTTTATTTAAATATATTTAAGCTGCTAGTTCAGATTGTCCTACTAAAAATGAACTAAATAATGCAGTAGGCTCTGGACCACCATTTAATGCAGTAAACAAATTTTGACCGTATTCTTCTACTCCAAACTCTGCAATAATCTTCTGTCCTTCACTGGATAGTAAAAATTCAACCAGCTTGTTGGCAGCATCATTATTGGTAGTAGAAACCTTATCGGGGTTCATAGGGATAGCAGAATAAACATTTAATAAATCAGGGCTTTCTGTAATAAGGGCCTCCAGACTTATTTTATCTTTAAAGGCTAAAAATGTTCCAGAATCTGATATGGTGTAGGCTTGCTTTTCATCAGCTATGGTTAGAGTATCCCCCATTCCCTTACCACTTTCCACATACCATGGAGCATTCTGGACGGTATTGTTATAATCGAGTCCTGCGGCTTTCCAGATTTTTTTCTCACGGGAGTGGGTACCTGAATCATCTCCTCTGGATATAAATTCAACGGCTTCAGGGTCTTTTTCACCTTCTTCCTGTATTTTTTCAAATGCTTCAGCTGCATCCATGCCTTTTATATCGGCGGGGTCATTGGAAGGCCCCACGATGTAGAAATAATTGTAAGCAAAAGGATTTCTTTTAGTTCCTATCCCCTCTTCAATTAATTCTTCTTCACGGGCTTTATCATGCACCAGAATTATATCTGCATCACCATTTTTACCATATTCGATGGCTATACCGGTACCACCAGATATTACTTGCATATCAATGTTAGGGTACTTTGCTTCAAATGCGGCTTCTATTTCTTCTAATAATCCAGTGTCTTCTAAGCTGGTGGTGGTGGCTACAACAAGGACCTCTTTTCCATCCATTGCACCACTGTATACATAGGTTCCAACACCCAGTAAAACCACTATTAATATTAAAACTGCTGCTAATAGTCGGTTATTCATTTAATACCTCCTGTCATATTAAAACTATATATTTTCGACATGTAATATTTATACATATCGCCTTGTGATGATGTAAAAATAATTTTATATCCTTCACTAAACATAATTATAAATGGTGTATAAAATGCAAATTAGTGCCAGAAATGCAATAAAAGGGAAAGTGGTTAAGGTGGATGTTGGTGCGGTAAATGCTACTATAAAAATCGAAGTAGAAGCTCCCCACACTATAACGGCCACTATAACTAAAGAATCTGTGGAAGAATTGAAGATAACTGAAGGCGAAGAAGTAATGGCTATTATCAAATCCAGTGAAGTCATGGTAGCTAAAAAATAGTACTAGTGCTCTAAACTATCTTTTTTTAATTTTCTTCTTTTTTTGGCATTTTTGAAACTTTGATTAATGAATTTTTCTAAGTGGGATATTTTGTTTCCAGAACAATTTTCATAGGCTGTTATGAATTTTTTAATCATTTCCCATCTGCCCGGATCCTTTGAATGGACGTCCAGTATAAAAAAACAAATTTCTCCCAGGTCAAGGCGAGGATCGCCGTAAATCTCTTCTTCAAAGTCAAGGCCATATATTCGATTTTTAAAATAAATAAAATTCCTTAAATTACAGTCTCCTTTTAAAAAAACATATTTTTTATTTTTTGAAGGAATGTTGTGAATTTTATGCATCCATTCTGCTAATGCTACAATCCAGGAACCCTTATTAATATTTAATCCCAGTTCACTTACAGGGGTTCCAGGAATATATTCTATTATTATGAAATTAAGGTTAGTTAAAATTAAAGAAGGTACGTTAATTTGATATCTCTGAAGCATATTTAAGATTCTGCTCTCTGTTTTAATTTTTTCTAATGGTTCGGGTTCAGAATAAAATTTTATAACCACGGGTTCTGAATGAAATCTTCCTGATTTTAATAAAAATACATGATTGCGGCGACTGAAGAACTTATTCATTGAATTATCCGGATTATTATTTCTTAATTTATTAATAGAACGCATAATAATCAAAATAAAAAAATGTAAGCAGGATAAACCTACTTACCTAATCGTTCGGATTTTTTAATGGCTGCGATGACACTGCTTTTTCCAAAGTACAATCCTACTCCTATAATTGTAATAAAAATTACAATTAAAAGAGTATATAGTGGGATACCACTACTGGCTGAGGATGTAATAGGGTCAGTTTTTGTATTAGCAGCTTCAGTTGATAGTTCATCATTGCTGATATTTTCTGTAATTGCATTAACAATTGAAGGGATTTGACTATAGGCATTTTCTGTATTTCCAATTAACTGATTATCTGGATTTATCAGGTAATCATCTCCTGAATCTATAGGATCTGTGATTGGGTCAGTTGTAGGGTCTGTGGGATCTGCGATTGGGTCTGTGGGATCGTTTATGGGTATTTCATATTCCTGAATAAACAATACCGGATCTCCACCTGCAGACAACATTTTACTTAACTCCGTTTGAGTTATTGGTATTTCTCGAAGTACACTGAATGCATCTAAAGATTCCGCATACCTTGATTGTCCCGGAAATGCTGATTCAATATACCATAACGCCCAGTACATGGTCCGATAATAATAATTATTAGGCCCAAAATCCTGGTCTTGCATAGTATTAATAATGCTACGATCCATATTCAGTAGCAGAGCTGTACCGGTCTGACTAAAATCATCCCATATTACGAATATTCCAGCTAGATTAGGATTCAAAGCATAATTGGATAATCCCATAGTATAGTAAGTTCCTAATGCGGCCGATACTCCTAAAGAATCTTTTATGACCTGTTCTTTACAATGTGCTGGAATACTAATTGTCATGTATTTTTGACCCGGTGCTAAAGGGTAATTAGTCAATACATAATTGGCTATTAAATATCCCTGAGATAAACCAGATCCTGGACATCCTCCACCTACACCTGATATTTGATAGTTGTAGGGGGTTTGAATAGCCCACTGATTGGCAAGGCTTATGATATAGTAGTCCTGCTGGAAATAAGGATTATCTGCTTCGCCACCAGAAAAAACTTTAGACATAGCCTGGGCATGTTTATCATTCTTTAAAGCTTCCCCGGAAATATCATAAACAGGGCTGATTTCTAAATTTCCATTGATATATTTCACAATCACTGCATTTAACTGACCATTTAATTCTTTTTTAATGAAAGTAAACCATAATGGTTGCCAAATCGCTCTTTTCAAATTCATTAGATTATCCATTGTAGTTCCAGTAATGCTGCTTAATCCATCCAAAGCACCTTGGGTTGAATAGCCATTTAAAAGCACAAAGCCGGCAGAACTTATTACTCCTAAATTAGAATCTCCTTTCTGATAATCTAATGCACTTTGCGCCATTAAAGCGGCATTTTTTCCCATGGAATACATTTGATCATAGTTTACCTGAGTAACAATGTTTTCTATTAGATAGGTATGGGTTTTATTGGACATATAATTGTCCAGGTAGTCCATATCAATTCCATTGGCCCATAAATAATCAAAATCATCCTTATTCATTTGTTTTAACATTTCTACCTGTATTAATGAACCGGGATCATTATTTAATTTATCTAAGAGCCAGCTATTGAACTGAATTTCGCTGATTGTTCCTTTTATTAAGCGGATACCATTTTCTGTTTCGAAAACATTTTCCAATTGGGAAGAACTCATTAAAGCCAAAACACCGTTCTGGGTTAATCTGTTCCACCACATATAAGCGGCTTGATTAGGGTTACCATTATCCATAGCCATGTAATTGAAGTAAGTTACTCTATTACTATCTCTTACCCATTTTAATGGACTTAACTCTAGCAAATATTCTGGGACATTATCATCCCCTCCTCCTGGAGTAGTAATCACATGATAAGACTCTTCAGCACTTAGCAGAGGATAGTTATCATAGAAACTTTTAGACATTACATATCCACTAATTAGTCCTTGTGATACACCTCCACTTGATCCCGCTATTTTTAGAAGATCAATTGGTGCACCTGAAGCCCAAGCATTGGCAATGCTGATTATTTCAAACGAATTTTTTCCAAATACATGTTCTAATTCGTTCCACTGAGAAGAACTGATGTAACTACTAATTTCAACTGGTTTTCCTGAAGAGAGTGTAAATGAAGAATCAGTACTAATGACTTTGTATTGCTTTGCCATTATTTGGGTTCCTTTTTTAGCCACGAATGTAAAGGATAAGTCGCCTAATGGATCTAAAAGACCTATTAAATTTCCTTTTCCAGTTGTTATCTTCTGGCTATTTGGTAATTCACTGGTAGTGTCAATTATGGCCTGTAAACTATTTTCAGTGGTTAAATCATTTAAGAATGCGGATCCTCCATTTGATATGCATAAAACGTCATCTGCATTTGAATAACCTAAATCTGGATCAGAAATAGCATCTTGAGTTATTAATTCTCCTATGGTGTATGGTTCTGCTGCAGAAACTGTTCCACATATTGATATTACTGCAAGGAATGCCATTGCAATAAATAAATACTTATTTTTAAAGCTTTTCACATTTTCACCTCCTTTTAATGAAATAAAATAATATTATCGATATGCATATTTATACATATCGATTATCAATAAAAGTTGGATGCAATTAAAATAAAAATTAAAAAGAAATAAAAAAAGAAATATCAGGATTTAAGACTACTAAAACGGGCATTCCATGCCTTGGAACGTACATTTGTTAGATTTAAATCCTTTCGTTTAATAGATATTCCTTTTTGTGGACAAACTCGGCTACAAGCCCCACATAAAACACAAAACTGAGGATTGATATAAGAATGATTATCTACCATACTAATTGCATTACAGGAACAAACATCTGCGCAGGCATGGCATGAATCTCCTTTACATTCAAATTCTTCTTCAAAAAATATTTCTCCAGAAAAAGGCTTGGTAATATGTGCAGCTTCTACTGGACAAATTTCCTGACACCAGCTACAATTTATACATTTTTCTTCATCCATTACGATGTTACCCGATATTTGGGGATCAGGAATTTCATCGGAATACATGCAAGTGGTGCAAACAATTTTTATGGCATCTTGAGGACATATCCTTCGGCATATACTGCAATAAATGCACTTAGATTCGTTTATCTTTGTGGAAGTACCAATAGATGGGTTACTTGAGTCGGGATTAATTTTTTCAATATTTATGGCATCTGCCGGGCAGGATTCTTCACACATGCCACAGAAAATACATTTATCCTGGTTTACTTCTGTCTCACCACTAACCAATTCTTTTCTATCAGGTAAAGTCCTATTCATAAAAATAGCGTCTCTAGGACATGCTGTACTGCATTTTCCACAATAAATGCATGTTTCTTCATCAATTTCAGAGCTATGGTTCCATTTAGGATACATATCCATGTTACGACTGTTTTCACCATCAATAGTAAATTTTAATGCATCAAAAGGGCAAGCAGAAGCACATAATCCACATAAACAACATTTGTTATTATCAATGGCCACTAAATCTCCTTGCAAAATTCCCCGGGCAATAGGCAACAAGGGACCTGTTCTCAGAGCATTGGTAGGACATATATCTACACATATCCCGCATCCTAAACACTTTGAATTTCGATGCTCCAGGCAACGGGTTTCTTTACCTTTTCTTTCAATTTTAGGCATTTTATCAGTCCTTAACTATTGCTTGATTGGGACAATTTTGAATACATAGATCGCAATCATCACAATTTTCTTCAATAAGAACTATATGGTTGCTATCACTTTCTAAGGCACCTTTTTCACATAATTTTATACATAAACCTTCTCCAGGGCAGGAACTAATTCCACCACATTTATCTTGATCAATTTTGACTGGCAAATGATTACCTCCTTAATCGTTTATATCAGAATATACGAACTGCATATATAAACATATCGATAATAAAAAAATAATATTTCAGTCGGTGGCATGTCTGTTAAGAAAACCAGTTATCAAGGACACCACCACAAAGCTTATTATTATTAACCCCAGAACTTGAATAGCCATTTCCACAATATCACCCTTTAATCGTCTTTAGCTTCTAAAATACATATACTGTCGGCACATTCATGTTCCAATTCAATCAGATCTTTTTTAAGTTTATTAACATCTATGGTGGTTAAACCTTTTATGATCTCACTATCAATTTTTATCTGAATAACACCTTCATTGTTGTTAATAACGGTCCCAGGAATATATACTCTTCCAATGGATAACCGTACTTCATCTCCTGATTTGACTTCATCTTTAATATAATGGCAAATTTCATCACAAGTAGCACTAACATTTTCCTTTTTTTTCAAAGTTATCACCTGATAAATATATGCTTATATTTTATTTATTCAACTATTTAAAACATGCCATATGGAATAAAAAAAGATTATCATGTCTTTTTTAATGAATTAAGAAAATATCTAATGAATAAAAAAGATATTGCTCTATAATTCCTCCATATCTCTTAGCTCAAGTAAAGTTTCAACTGCTTTAGGCTGAATATTTATTCCCTTCTCTTTGATTGCAGCTATGGGATTTAAACCACCAGGAGTTACAATCCCTACCCGATACCTCTCTACTTTAGCATTATAGACCAGTTCGCTGGGCTCCCCTACTTTGGAAATGGATAACCCAATATCTTCAATTTGCTTTAAAATATCCAGTGCCTGGGGTCGTGCCAGGTAGGGTATTTCCTTTAAACTGGCTAAAATACGCCCTATTCCTTTTAATGACTCATTTACTTCAGTCATATCCTTGGAAATATATATTTCATGCGGATCCAAAGAAGAACCACTATACGCTGTCAGTTCTACAAATCGAGGGCCTTTCTTTTCAATTTCTAAAATTCCTCCATATTTGGGAACAGACATAATTCCATTTTTAATTAAAATACCATCCACACTCAAACTGCAGATAGTGGCGATGCCCTTCTTGCTTTTGTCATCTGGATGAGAAATCACTTTAAAGAATCTGCTGGTGCAGTATTCCGGGCTGATTTTATATACATTATTGATTATTTCCAGAGCATCATCCAGATCATAATTATCCACATAAGATATATTGGCAATCAAGTGACCTTTTTGTGATTCCGGATCAAAATCAACATTCTGTATAAGATTCCAGGCTTTGGATAATAAAAAACGAACTTTGTGGCCGGTTTCAGGACCAGAAGACTTTATAACATTATTAACATCCGTTATTTTATTCATTTCCTGCAAATCCAGTAAATTTTCAGCAAGTTTAATATTAACTGCAAATCCTGCCTCTTTAGCAGCACATAATGGAGCTATTCCTCCGGTTATAGCTATTCCAACCATGTTATCTTCTACAGGAATTCCCAAAACATTTTCCCCATCCTTACCCATTTTAAGAAGTCCGGATATTCCTATTTTTTCCAGATTCTGGAATAATTCTACAGCCCGGGATCTTGATTGAGCAGGTATTACTCTGAAGTTGGCAGGAACCATCCCGCTTCCGCTAGTTGCAACATCCAAAACGGAAGTCATCTCTTTGGCATTGAATGCCTCCAAAGGAGTCATGGAAGTTTTTTTGTAGGCAATCAATTCTGTAAATCTCTGGGGTATGTAATCTTTTACCTTAACCAGCCCTCCATACTGAGGGATTACCGGTATGCCTGCACCTAATAATAGACCATCAATGGTGGTTCCACAAACTGTTTTTAGCAGTATTTCCTGGCTTGAAATATCGTCTTCTAAGGGTTCATCAATTTTTACAAAAGAACTAACTGCCAGACCCTTTTCAAATACTTCCTTCAGGGTTTCCATAGCCTGGTCTTCTAAAAGAATACTGGAAGTATTCACCACCACTTTACCATGACCTGTTAAAGGGTCTAAGGTAGTCTGGTAAATCATACTTTCAAATTTAGAAAATATAAAATCAACTTGATCGTAAACAAGGCCTTTTTTTAATTCTTTATGCCCGTCTGCGGTTATTTTTCTACCAGCGTATCCCATACGCTCTGTAAAACCTTTTTCGTCCAGGATGCGCATATGGTAACGTACTGCACGCTCTCCCAGATTATAACCTTTTTTTTTAAGTTCTTCCGCGATGGTTTTTGCTCCCAGAACCTGCTCTTTCTCAGAGAGTATTCTCAGAATTTCCATCATCTTACGGTCTGTTTCATCTGGCATCTATTCACCAACCATACATTATGGGCGGTGGTATTTAAAATTAACATAAAAAAATTTAAAAAATAAGTATAAAAAATGGGGTTAGATAGATAGGTAACGGTCTAACTCATACTGGAAGACCTGTACCCGGTAATCATCCCATTCTTTATGTTTAAGTTTCATGAAATTTTCAAATACATGATTTCCTAAAGAGGATTTAACCACTTCATCTGCTTCCAGGGCATGATATGCTTCCCATAAGCTGGATGGTAACACATCTATTCCCATCTGGCTTAATTCATCCATACTCTTTCCAAATACGTCAATTTCAGTTGGCTCTCCGGGATCAATCTTGTTTTTTAAACCATCCATACCTGCTTCTAAAACTGCAGCAAAAGCTAGATATGGATTACAGGATGGATCAGGCATTCTTAACTCCACACGGGTACGTTTTCCACGTGATGCTGGAATCCGGATAAGTGTGGATCTGTTTTTAAGACCATAGGCCACATATACTGGGGCCTCGTATCCAGGTACTAAACGTTTGTAAGAGTTGACAGTAGGGGCACAAACAGCAGCCAGAGCTTTGGAGTGTTTTAAAAGACCTCCTGTAAAATGCAATGCCTCCTGGGATAACTGGGTTTCAGTGTCGGGATCATAGAATATGTTTTCACCGTTTTTAAACAGGGACTGGTTTATGTGCATACCGCTTCCATTTTCTCCAAAGAATGGTTTGGGCATGAAGGTCACATAGTAGCCCATGTTGTCGACAATGGCTTTTATGGCTTGTTTGAAGGTGATTACTGCATCAGCAGTCTTTAAAGCCTTATCAAACTTAAAATCAATTTCGTGTTGCCCGGGAGCTACTTCGTGGTGAGATACTTCTATATCAAATTCCAATGCTTCTAAATCCATTACCAGTTTTCTTCTAAAGTCAGTTCCTTGATCTACTGGTTCTACATCAAAATAAGCACCATTATCATGAGGGATTATATTTCCTTCTTCGTCCTGATCTATAATGAAGAATTCTGGTTCAGGTCCCACATTGTATTCATATCCCTGTTTTCTTACTTTTTCTAAAGCATTTCTCAGGACATACCGGGGATCTCCTTCAAAAGGTTTTTTGCCATCTGGCCAGTATACATCACATATAAATCTGCAGGTACCTCTCTCATCTGGCCTCCAGGGAAGGGTGGAGAAAGTATCAGGGTCGGGTTTTAAGATAAGATCGCTGTCATTAATGTCAACGAATCCCGAAACAGAAGAACCATCAAACAACAGTCCTTCTTCTATAATATCTTCTATCTGATCTGGCCTTAAAAGAGGCACAGCCATATTTTTAGGGGTTCCGTGTATATCCACGAACTGAAGACGTACGAATTTGACATTGCAGTCTTCCATTTTTTTAATTATCTGTCCTATTTTATCTGACATTCATTTTCCCTCCGTAAATTCTATGATTTACAGATAAGTTTCGCCGGAAAGATGTTTCCTTTTTCTTACATATAAATGTTTTGAAAACCACATTCAGGGGGTTTTAAGTAATATATTTCATCTTAGTATACTGCTATTCTATGGATTACATTTAAATATTTTTCAATATATTATATTTACTTTACTCTAATTAAAACTATATGCCCATATTTATTAAAAAATGTTTATATATTCTTAAAAAATACTGAAATATTTTCATTTAACTTATAGACTTACCTTAACCCTAAAATTTATTATTTGCTTACAAATTTGGTGCCACTTTTATTATTAAAATTGAAAATAAAAGAAATTTCCATTTAGTATATCAAGAGAATTTCTATTAACTTTGTTTTTTTAATTTATTTATTTTTGTTTTGTAATTTTTTAGTTATTTTTATATTTTTTTAGGGCTTTTTAGTTCTTTTTTTCTATTTTATCCACTATTTCAGGGTTTTTTGGGGTTAGCGTTCGCTAGGTTGTGTTTATTTTTTGCAGGGTTTTTAGTTGTAGTAAGTTGTAACAGAAGCATGAAAACAGGTTTTTGGTGTGTACTCTGAGTGTAGTGGTTACTAAATGGTGACCTGACTTGAATATGTTTTTAATTACGGCGTAAGGCCGTTCGCCGGCGGATCTTTTTCGGGTGATTCGCTTGTTGCGATTTTTATCCCGGATTCCCAATGGATGTGCACGCACTGCACGTTTCATAGTGGCATCATATCCTTTGCAGGCTGCTCCGAAGTATCCACGGTCTCGATAAACTACTTCACCAGGTTTGCTGAGGTCAATTTGACTATCATGGATCTCAGCCGTTGTAGTTTCCAGTCTACGTATCAAATCATAATCCTTATCGGCCAGTGTATGTAATTTATATCCAAAATAGGATTTACCGCCTTTTTTAGACCATTCTCCTTCTTTATTACGTCTGGTTTTGGCTTCAGGTCCACGAGGTTCATTAACTCTTTGATGACCAGGATCAGCTGTAATGAAAGTAGCATCCTGTATAACGCCTTCTTTGACCTTTAGTCCCTTGGAATCGATTTGTCTTTGCAGTTCTTTCCATATATATTCGTCTTTACCAGTATCAATTAATCGTTCTCTGAATGCCCAGACCGTGGAACGGTCTGGGATTCTTTCAGGGAATCCTAAGAACTTTTGAAAGGATATTCGATCGTTAGCTTGTCTTTCAAGCTCAGGATCAGATAAACCATACCATGATTGCAAAACCAACATCTTTATCATAACTATTTCATCATTATTAGGCCTACCACCACGTTCAGACTGATTATAATACATATCTCGAATAACAGGTCTGAAAGCTTCCCAATCAATAAGAGGATCAATCTCAGCAAGCTTATCACCCAGCTGTTTCACGCGATCATACTGCTTATTCATGAAATAATTCTCAAAAGACTTCATAATACTCCTATAACCATAAAACTATATAAATATATACCTAAACCCCATTAAACACATTAAAATCACGAATTCAACTTCCTCAAAATTTAAAAGAATTAAAAATCAAGAGATAATAGAAATTCTCTCAAATTATTTTATCTATATCTGTTAATTATTAAGAAAGAATCTTAATTTTAGATTTATTTATTAAAATTTTATTGTGGTATCAGGATCAATGCCCTAACCGAAACTTTTATATACCATGGACAACTTTTTTAGTATATCGGAATAAGGCTTCCGGTATCCGCAAAAACTTGAAGCCTGATTTTCTCCGAAATATAGAATTATCATACTATTGACTTTGTATTTCAAAAATTTTAATTATGGAGGTTCAAAATGGCAACAGCAGAAATAATTGGTAGCGCTACAGATGTAAACTCCATTGTAGCAGCTTTAAATACCATAGCTAATTCCAATGATGTCCTCTTCCTGGTTGTATTTGGAGCCCTTGTGTTTATGATGCAGTGGGGATTCCTGATGCTGGAAGGTGGACAGGTTAGGAAAAAAAATGTAAACAACGTGATGATGAAAAACGTAGCCGACTGGCTAATTGGATGTGTGAGCTTTTTACTTATAGGTTACGTACTTACCACATCTCTGGATCCATCAGCATTTACGGCCTGGTGGGGTAAAATATTTGGAACCGCATCATTTTTAGCAGATAATGGATTGGAACTGGCGACCTGGTTCTTTGGTCTGGTATTTGCTGCAACTGCGGCCACCATTGCTTCTGGTGGTGTTGCGGAGAGAATGAAACTTAAATCATACTTAATTGCTTCAGCAATAATCACGGGATTATTATACCCCCTATTTGTGTACATCGGACCATGGGGATCAGAACTTCTGGTTTTCCACGATTATGCCGGTAGTATAATGGTACATGCTCTGGGTGGGTTCCTGGCACTGGGATTAATCATTGCCCTGGGTCCACGTATAGGAAGGTATGTTAAAGGAAAAGCCATACCTATGCCGGGTCACAGTATACCTATGGCCATGTCCGGTGCATTCATCCTGGCAGTAGGATGGTATGGTTTCAATGTAGGTAGTTCTCTGGCAGTAGGAGAAATATCTGGCCTGGTAGCTGCAACCACCACTCTGGCCATGGCGGGAGGGGGATTAGGAGCACTTTTAGCATCTAATAAGGATGTTCTCTTTACTCCTAATGGTCTGGTAGCAGGTCTGGTAGCAATATGTGCCGGTACTGATATTGTAAGCCCTATTGCTGCTCTGGTAATTGGTATAATAGCAGGTATACAGGTGCCTCTGGTCTTTAAATTCCTGGAGAAAAAAGGTATTGACGATGTTTGTGGTGTAGTCTCTGTGCATGGAACTGCAGGTATAATTGGAGCTATATGTGCCGGTATATTTGGTTCAGCGGCATTAGGTGGAAGTGGAGACGTAAGTCTCATAAACCAATTAATAGCAGTGGTAGTAGTGGTACTCTATGGTACCGGTTTCGGACTGTTACTGGGTAAAGTAATAGGCTACTTCACTGGAGGAATACGTGTAACTGCAGAAGAAGAGAAATTAGGTTTGGATTTAGCTGAACACCATCTATCAGCTTATCCTGAAGAAGACTAAAAGGAGGTATTTTGGTGAAAGAAATTGTAGCGATTATCCGGCCAGAGAAATTACAAAAGGTAAAAAATGCCCTGGAAGATGCAGAATGCAATGGGATTACGGTCACCGAAGTAAAAGGCCGTGGTCGACAATTGGGAATTACAGAAAGTTACCGGGGATCCAACTACAAGGTGGATTTATTACCTAAAACTAAACTGGAAGTCATTGTAAAGGATGAAAATCTGGATAAGTTAATAGAGGTAATAGTAAAAAATGCCCAAACCGGAGACATTGGGGATGGAAAAATATTCATTTCCAATGTGGAAGATGTGGTACGTATAAGAACTAATGAAAGAGGGGAAAACGCGGTTTAACCGACTTAAACCTCTAATTTTTTTTTTTTAACATTTAATTAATAAAATATTTTTAATTTCATACTAACATTATTTCTTAATTAATTACTTGCTTATTTTAACCAGGGATTTAAATTTAAATCCGAAATTGTTTGCGCTGTTTTTAAAAAAATAAGAATTAAATATAATTTTAATAATAATTCTAAAATTACTTGATTTTAAATTTCAAGATTTAAATTACGTTCTCCAAATCTAAAAAGCTAAATATATTTAGAATTTAACAATGGAAAAAGGATCCTTACCTAACAGATCAAACATCAAAACATCAGGGGCCATGATGGGCTCACCTTCCATAGTAATGAGTTTAACAGCTTCAAATGCCTGTAAACAACCAACTATATTGGGGACAGG
This sequence comes from Methanobacterium alkalithermotolerans, assembly GCF_018141185.1. Lineage (NCBI taxonomy): Archaea > Methanobacteriati > Methanobacteriota > Methanobacteria > Methanobacteriales > Methanobacteriaceae > Methanobacterium > Methanobacterium alkalithermotolerans. The sequence goes on from NZ_CP058560.1 coordinate 1,471,437, forward strand.
ACCTATTACTGGTGGAACTTCAGATCCCATTTCTTTTAACTTTTCTATCACTTCTTCATTTAATTTACTTCCAATGGAAGGTAACTGAAACAGTTCTTCGTAAGAAGGTGTATCCTGGTTAAAAACACTTACCTGCCCCATGGTACCATGTATGGCTCCATGAATAAATGGTATATCAAATTTCAAAGCACATCTACTCACTATAACTCTGGAAACAAGATTATCCAAGGCATCTATTACTAAAGTACTACCTTTAACAATTTTTTCCACATTTCTGGAGTCTAACTCCTCTTCAAATGACATTACTTTTACAAAAGGATTTATGGAACGAATGATATCCTGGGTCACCCTGGCTTTTGACTGGCCCACAGTGTAAAAACTACTCATCAATTGACGATTTATATTGGAAACATCAAAATCATCTTTATCTATGATTCGCAGTGAGCCTACGCCCATACGGACTAACATCTCCAGAACTGCCCCTCCAATCCCTCCACACCCAATCACAGTAATTTCAGAATCTTTAAGTCTAAGTTGCTGACTTTTAGTCAGAATACCCATTTGTCGAGATACTATTTCCCAGTAAGTCATTCCTTCGTATCTTTTCGGCATAAAAACACCTGTAAAATCATTATTTAAATCTACTATTATCTAAATAAGGGTAACTACATACTTTATGGCTCATGATAATTTAATATACTTCCTGTTTATTTAAAAAAGTTGTTTGGAAAAGCTCCATTTTTTAGGGAATTCGTATATTGAAAAATAAAAATTCGATAAAATAATTTAAAGGAATTGATTCACTAATTCTGTAAAAAATAATAAAAAAGAACCACTATAAATAATAATATTGGGCAATAAATAAAAAAAGCTTTTAATTTTTCTGGAAATTAAAAAGTGAAGTGCCGGGAGCGGGATTCGAACCCGCGGCCTCACGGTATCCCAGGAAAAAGTCAGAGCACTGCTTAATACCCTATGAGCCGTGCGCTCTAACCAGCTGAGCCACCCCGGCGCGTGACTTATAAAACGTCAGTTTTCATATAATTTAAAGTTTTCTATTATCCTGAAATAAATATTTTAAAAATAGCAATTTATAAATACTTCGCTGCTGTAATAGTTGAATTAAGAAGTTCAATATAGGTGATTTTATGGATGAGCATATTCTAGAAGCTATGGGTAAATCTAAAATTGTAGTTAAAAAAGGCCAGGTGGTGGAAGTGGGAGAACCACTTATCCAATATTGCCCTTTATTTCATAAATACCGGGGCATAGAAGAGTTAGATAAAAAAACCATAAAAGAGAACATAGAATTTAGAATAAATGATTTTGGGATGTGCACTCCCCACCGGGACGTAAAAATGAAAGATTTTCTTTCATTTGGTATATCGGAAACATTATCCACCCTGCTAGTTCATCATATAATTGACTGCGCGGTAATGGTCTGTGAAGGTGCAGGAACTATAATTATAACCGATCCGGAGGTTTGTCAGGGTGCAGGGGGAAGAATATCTGGTATTATTAGTACCAGTCCCATAAAAGAGATAATAAATAGTTTGGGATATGATAATGTACTTGATCCAGAAAATGCGACTATAAATCAAATAAAAGGCGTGGAAAAAGCCATAAAAAAGGGCTATAATTCTATTGCAGTTACCGTGGCATCTTCGGAAGATGCGGTAAATTTACGAAAACTGAACTTAGAAAATGACGGAGTGAATATTTATATTTTTGCGGTTCATGTCACCGGCCTGGATGACCAGGAAGCACAAAAAATGTTTGATCATGCGGATGTTATTACTGCCTGCGCATCTAAAACCATCCGGGAAATTGCAGAAGAAAAGGCTATTTTTCAGGCAGGATTATCCATACCCATATATGCTGGCACTGAAAAAGGAAAAGAGTTTCTTTTAAAAAGAATAGATGCCATTGGAGGATTAAAACAAAAGAAAGATTTTAAAATTCCGGATCCATTGATTTAATTTCTGTTTAATCTATATGGAATATCTAAGGCATAAGGTCTACCAATCAATCTAAATAATCAGCAACAGCCTTTATTATGCAGCTTTGGGTTATTAAACCCACTAATTTATCGCCTTCTACTACGGGAATTCTCTGGTAACCAGTTTCAGCCATTATTTTACTTATATCTTTGAGGTGAGTTTTTTTATTAACCACCTTCAAGTCTTTACTCATAAGATCCTCTACCTTTAATTTCAGGGCCTCACTACCAGCTAATAAAATATCTCTATGAGTTATAAGCCCGATTAAGGTTCCATTTTTAATTACAGGGACTCCCCCTATATTGGCTCTGACCATTTTGAGCTTAGCTGCTGCTACCAGATCTTCAGGAGCAGATACAATTACATCCTTAATCATCATGTCCTGGGCAAGCAGTTTTTTTATCATATACTTATTTGTATGCACCACCATATATTAAAATTGAGGGATGAAAATTGACACAGATGGAAAATGCTAGAAAAGGTCGCATAACTGCTGAAATGGATTATGTGGCTAGAAAAGAAAATATTGATATTCAAAAACTCATAAAAGGCGTAGCCAGTGGTAAAATTGTAATACCAAAGAATATTAACCGGGAATCATCTCCTTGTGGTATTGGCAAAGGACTGAGCACTAAAATAAATGCCAATGTAGGTTCTTCTTCTCAGAAAGAGGATATAGATCTGGAAGTAGAAAAAGCACTCCTGGCGGTGCAGTATGGTGCTCACGCTGTAATGGATTTATCCACAGGGCCTGCTCTAAATGAAGTCCGTAAAAAAATATTAGAAGTAATTGATGTTCCTATAGGGACGGTACCTATTTATGAAGCAGGTGTCGCTGCCCGTTCCCGGGATGGTTCAGTTATTGATATGGATGAAGATGACATGTTTCGGGCCATTGAAAATCAGGCCAGAGAAGGGGTGGACTTCATGACCATCCATAGTGGCATCACCATGGATACAGTAGAGAAACTTAAAAATTCAAATAGGCTTATGGGAATTGTAAGCCGTGGAGGGGCATTTTTAGCAGCATGGATAATGCATAATCAGCAGGAAAATCCATTATATAAAAACTACGAATACCTGCTGGAAATAGCTTATGAACATGATGTTACTCTTTCTTTAGGGGATGGACTTCGACCAGGATGCCTGCAAGATGCATCGGACATTCCTCAGATTCAGGAACTTATTGTTTTAGGTGGTCTGGTGGAAGAAGGCAGAAAAGTGGATGTACAGTGCATGGTGGAAGGACCAGGACACGTTCCTCTGGATCAGATTTCGGCTAACATGAAAATTCAAAAAACAATCTGTAAAGAGGCTCCCTTTTATGTTTTAGGTCCTATTGTAACGGATATGGCTCCAGGATATGATCATATAACTTCTGCTATTGGAGGGGCTTGGGCGGCATTTTCTGGTGCAGACTTCCTTTGCTATGTTACCCCGGCAGAACATATGGCAATTCCAGGCCTTGAAGATGTTAAAGAAGGAGTTATTGCATCAAAAATTGCTGCTCAATCTGCTGATGTGGCTTTGGGATTAAAAAATGCCTGGGAAGATGAAATAAAAATGGCTAATGCTCGCCGCAATTTTGACTGGGAAGGACAATTTGAACTGGCATTTGATGGTGAAAAACCTAGAAACTATCGTCAAAGCTGCCCGGTGGAAGAAGAGGATATGTGTTCTATGTGTGGGGAGTACTGCGCCTTAAGGTTAGTTCGCGAGGACTAAAATTTCACCGTCTCCTTTATTTATTGATTGACATACTATTTTTTTACTTTTTCTAATTTTTTCGGATTACTAATCTTAAAAAATATATAATAACATCCCCATATATTAACACAGTTTTAAGGAGGAATAAAATGGCTCTAGAACATGTGGATGGACATAAAAAAGGAGAAATTATTCTTTTTGCATTAAGCACCTGTGGGTGGTGTAAAAAAACCAAGTTACTGCTGGATGAGCTGGGGGTGTCATATGACTATATCTATGTGGATTTAACCAGGGGCAGTGAAAGGGATGAAACACTGGAAAATCTAAAAAAATGGAACCCCTCTTTATCATTCCCTACACTGGTTATAAATAATGAAAGAGCAATTATTGGATTTGATCGCACCTCAATTGAGGGGGCCTTAGGTTGAGTGAAAATCCAGTTGAACAGGATCGGGTGGAAAGATATTATAAAAAATTAAAAAAAAATGCCGAAAAATCAGGATATCATCTTAATGCCGATGAAGACTTCACCAAAGAGCTTTTAGAAAGTATACTGGTTAATAAAGATAGGTACGGGTATGAATCCTGTCCGTGTCGTCTGGCATCAGGAAATATCAGTGACGATCAGGATATTATCTGTCCTTGCGACTATAGGGATCCGGATTTGAATGATTTTGGGGCATGTTACTGTGGCCTTTACGTTTCTTCTGATATCTTAAATGGTGAAAAAGAATTAACTCCTATACCAGAACGAAGGCCCTCATTAGATAACAGATTAAAATCTTTGGAATCGGACATAAATAGATTTGAAGACATGAAATCTTCACTTAATTTTCCAGTATGGAGATGCCGAGTTTGTGGATACTTATGTGCTCGTGAAAAGCCACCAGAAGTATGTCCCATCTGTAAAGTATCTCAAGATAGATTCAGTCGTTTTATGTGAGACTAAACCACTTTAAATTTTTTCATTATTTTTTACTGGACTGGACTCTTTTAGAATTTAAGGTAGTATATTATTTATTTGAGTTAATAAAAGCTTTTAAATAAGTTTAAGTATAACTATATATACTAAAGGTTCAAAGTTCTATAATTATTTTAAAATAGAGGAGCATAAATTTGCCAAAAAATGAATACATCGAACTTTATGACAATTTAAAAGTAGATATGAGATTTTTTGTAAGTTCAGATGTACGTTCTAAAATAATGATTAGTCTAAAGGACGGGCCTAAAGATTTGGCAGCACTCCGGAGAGACTTAGGATTTAATTCTTCCACTATTCTTCATGGAATGTATCAGCTTGATGATAAAAATCTTATTTTTCGAAAATCTGGAATATATTCTCTGTCCCAAACAGGGGAACTGGTTATATTAAAAATGATTAATGTTATGGAGTCCCTGTATTCTCTTTTGGAACTTGAAAACCTGTTTTTAAATCATGATATTCAATCCATACCTCCTCATTTACTGCACAGGTTGGAGTGCCTTAAAAAAAGCCAGGTTGTGGAATCAGATTCAAAAGACTTGATGAAGCCTTACAATACGGTTAATAACTTAATTTCTAATTCAAAAGAGATAAATCTTTTATCATCAATTTATTATCCTTTTTATAAGGATATTTTATTGAATTCTGGTTCTAAACATGATATTAAACTTATTGTGACACCTAGAGTTTTAGATACTATATTTTCAGTTCATGGGGAAATTAAAGATGATTTTAATACTAATAATATTCTCTTATGGGAATTAGAAGAAGATATTAGACTTTCCCTTACCTTAACTGATAAATTTATGGCAATGGGATTATTTTCATCAGATGGAGTATATGATCCTAACCGTTTTTTGGTGGCAGACGATCACCATGCATTAAAGTGGGGTAGTGATTTATTAAAATATTACCTAGATAAAGCAACCCCTTTTAAATTATAGCAGGAATCCATAATAATTGCTGATAATTTTTAATGTTCAGGGAGTTTTTAGTTACTATTAAATAATATACTATTTTTTTTATTTATCTAAAGATATTGCTTTTTAAAGATAAGATAAAATAATTTATTAAATTCCCTTCTTTACAATATAAACTTGGCATTTAAGACCAATTAATTAAAGGTGTAAATGCATATTAGTTTTAAGAATACTAATAAAATTTCTATAATCAAGGGATAGATAGTATAAAATAATTTTGGGGATTAAATGTCACAAAAAGTGGAAATGAGATATAAAGTGCTGGTAGATGTATATGAAGCTCTGGATGCTACCACTAAAAGATTGGAAAAAACCGATATTTTGGCGGATTTCTTTTCCAGGGTTGAAACAGGTTTACTGCCAGTAGTAACCATCATGGCACTGGGAAAGGTTTTCCCGGTTTGGAGTGAGAAGGAGCTGGGTATTGGTTCTAAATTACTTATGAAAGCCATAGCTCTGGCAGTGGGGGTTACAACATTGGAAGTAGAGGACCAGATACGGGATCAGGGAGATATAGGATCTGCCACTGAAATATTATATAAAAAAAGATCTCAGACCACCTTTTTTTCAAAGCCCCTGACCATAGAAATGGTTTATACTAATTTAAGGAAATTAGCCAATATTTCTGGAAATAAAGCGCAATCACGTAAAATTGATATTATCCTGGAATTATTGTCACTGGCATCGCCTCAGGAAGCAAAATACATTACTCGCACTGTTCTGGAAGAATTAAGGGTGGGGGTAGGCGAAGGAACTATCCGGGATTCTATTTCACAGGCATTTGGGGTTGATAAAAAACTCCTGGAAAGAGCCCACATGCTAACCAATGATCTGGGTATGGTGGCTAAAGTGGCCCATGCTGAAGGGGAAAAAGGACTCCAATCACTATCTCTAAAACCTGGAAAACCAGTTAAGCCGATGTTAGCTCAATTAGCTGACGGAATTAAGGAAACGGTATTGGAAATGGGGCGTATCTATTGTGAAACTAAATATGATGGTATACGTGTACAAATTCACCGCAAGGACTCTCAAATAATGATTTTCACCCGCAGACTGGAGAATATTAGCAATGCCCTGCCGGATGTTATCCAGTACATAGAAAAAGCCCTTCCTCCTCAGGATTTTATAGTAGAAGGGGAAATAATCGTTACCAAGCAGGGAAAACCTATTTCCTTTCAATATATTCTCCAGAGAGTGCGCCGTAAATATGATATTGAGAAAGTAATGGAAAGTGTTCCCCTTACCCTGTATCTTTTTGATGTTTTATATTACCAAGAACCTTTAATTGACGCTCCCCTGGAAATAAGAAGAGAAACTCTGGAAAAAATCGCTAAAACCATGGATAATCAGGTGGAACTCTCCAAACAGGTAAAAGTATCCGGGGATAATATTGAAGATGCAGAAAACCTTTTTAAAGAATCTATTGAATTAGGCCATGAGGGTATAATGCTCAAGGATCCCCAGGCACCATACATCCCCGGCATCAGGGGTAAGAAAATGCTTAAATATAAGGCTGAACCAGAATCCCTGGATCTGGTAGTGGTGGGAGGTACCTATGGTAAAGGTAAGAGAGCGCACGGGATAGGTTCCTATTTACTGGCCTTAAATGATGATGATGGTGAATTAAAAACCATTGCTCATGTGGCCACTGGCCTGGATGAAAATACCCTCCTGGAACTATCAAATCGAATGGAAGAACTGGCCATAGAAAGAAGGGGAAGGCAGATTAAAGTAAAACCCCATATTATCCTGGAAATTTCATATAGTGAGATTGTCAAAAGCCCGGAATATGAGAGTGGATACTCACTCCGCTTTCCGGTGGTTAAAAGAATCAGGGATGATCTCAGTATAGAAGATATTGATACGGTGGCCCGGGTAAATTCCATGTTCAAGAGGCCCTGATTATTATTAATATATTTAATGATAATACTTATTTTAAATTATCAGGGCACATCTTATTACTTTTTAAGGTAAATTTATATAATATAACATACTAATTTTAATTAAAGTAATACTAAATTATGTCCGGGTATTTTAATGCAACTTACAGATCAACAACTTTTTAAAATTGCTTTTTTAACTGCCATAATTGGAATGGTGGGGATGATAATCTTTGCTGGTGAAATAAGTCCACGTAGCATTAAAATTATAGAAATTAATCCGGGTATGCTGGATGAAGAAGTATGTATTGAGGGGCTGGTGGAAAAAGTAGAAAAAGCCTTTAAAAGTGATACATATTTTCTAACCATAAATGATGGCACAGGTAAAATTAGAATTGTGGTTTTTGAGAGCACGGTTAATGAAATAGAAAAAAATGGTTTTAATGTTCAATATTTTGATAAAAAAAGAATAAAAGTCACGGGAAGGGTCAATGAGTACAGAGGTAATATGGGTTTAGTTTTAAAAGATGCTAAAAGCCTTAAAATTTTAACATAGCCTGAATTTTTCAAGACTTTTTCATACCTTTGCTATCCAGAGTATATTTTTTGATTTCATCCAGTATTTCATGGGCATAGAATGAAGAAAATATTAACCCCAGGAAACTAACTATCCAGAAGGATAATAATCTATCTGTTAAAGCAATAATCCCTGCTAAATCTCCAGAAACACCAAAAAGAACAAATAAACCAGTCATAGATAATTCTATTGAACCAATACCTCCGGGCAGCGCACTAACAACTCCTATGAAATTGGCCAGTAAAAAAATTATAATCACTGATACCAGACTAATTTCCACATCAAATGCATAAAAAACAACTAAAAGCCTCAGACATTCTATTAACCAGCAGGATATAGATAAAAAAATCATTATACTCATATTTTTAAAACTGGTAAATGACCGGGTATATTCCACCATACCCTGGAGCCCTTTAATGGCTTTATTATAAAAATTATCTATAACCTCTGCTTTAATGGGCAGCTTTTCCAGAAACGGATGAATTTTTTTATAAATCATTATACTGCTACTTTCTCTCCAGTTAACCACATAAATCAGGGCAACCATTCCCAGGGAAAGAATTGCCCCTATTATGGAAAGAAAACGTATTTTTGGTATTAAAAAACTGGAAGCTATTAAAAAGATTCCCACAATCACCAGGTCAAAAAATCTCTCAGTCAAGCCCGCTGATAGGCCTTCTGAAACTTCAATTTCATTTATTTTTTTTCCAGCAAGAGCAGTAACTGGCTCTCCAGCACTTCTTACTGGTGAAAAATTACCTGCAAAAAGTCCTATGGTTTTTACCACAAAATTATTTTTAAAATCCCAGGGCTTATTTATAATAAAACCCCATCTAAACGCCCTTAAACCAACTCCCAAGAGGTGAATAATTACTGCCAGTAAAAGCAATAACCAGTTAGCCGATCCTATCTCCTTTAATAAGTTCAGGGGACCTATCCATAGGATAAGGACTGCTACTAAAATTAAACTAAGGGACAGGACATAATAACGCTTCAAGAAAAAACTCTCCTTTTAAATTTCCTCAATATGCGTTTTATTACAAAAAACAAATATTTTAGAGCGTGTTTACTGGTTACATAAGACTTTTCTTCCCCATAATAACAGGGTATATTTACCTCCTCCAATTGCAGATTATTTTTATAGGCCATATATAACATTTCTGACTCAAAAATATAATCATTGTACCCTATATTAAGAAATATATTCCCTGCTGTAGATGATAATGCCCGAAAACCACTCTGACTATCAGTCAAGGTGTAACCAGTTAATTTACTGATGATAAAAGTGGTGAAGCGGTTAGAAATTCTTCTTTGAATTGGCATGTACTGAGGGGAGCCCTCTTTAAAACGGGATCCAATAACCAGATCATTTCCATTTACTTTTGAAGATAGAAGAGGTATCAAATGAGGGTCATGTTGGCCATCTCCATCTATAAATACCATTGTGCCATAATCATGATTCTGCGCATATTTAATACCTGTTTTTAATGCAGCACCCTTACCTAAATTATGGGGGTGGCTAATTACAATAGCACCTGCATTTTTTGCCAAAAGAGCAGTATCATCCTCTGATCCATCATCAATAACCAGAACCTCTGAATACTTCAAAGATTCTCTGACCACCTTAATTATGGCTTTTTCCTCATTATACGCCGGAATAATGGTTATTAATTTCATATAAGCAGTCCTGATATTTTACTATAACTATAAATTCTTTTAAATCTCAAATAAAACCTGTATTTAATAGGCCACACCATGCAATTACTTATATTTAAATATTGAATATATTTAATTTAAGCTAAGAATGGTGATTTATTGCATTTCCCTATCATGCCTAAAATTAAAGAAAATAAGAATATTATATTTATTTTTATTCCTGCACTTATAACATTTTGCTTGATACTCATTCCTACTTTTAAATATCAATGGCCGCTTAGCTGGGACATATTTTATCATATACATATCAGTCAACTTTATTTAGAAAACGGGCTTATTTTTTTTGATGATTTAACTTATGCTCCCTATGGACGGCCAATATTTTATCCACCTCTTTTTCATTTCTTACTTATTTCCTTAAAAGAAATATTTGGATGGACTTTATTTGACTCAGCCCGATATATCCAACCAGTTCTGGGCTCTTTAACCATACTTTCATTTTCTTTTGTTGCTTACAGGATGTATAATGCAACTACTGGCTTTTTAACCGGTATTTTTGTGATGTTCACCACTTTTTTTAGCAGAATGATTATTCCCATACCGGAAACCATGGCCTTAATACTATTGCCTCTACTGGCTTATTTTTATTACATTTCACTGGAAAATAATAAATTATTCCCGGCACTTTTAGCAGGGATACTGCTGGGTATGGTATTATTAACCCATTTACTTTCATCAAGCATTATAATCTTGATTATTCTTATATACACCATTATTATAGGTTTGATTCAAAAAGAACCTGTATTAAAACAATTTTTAGTTTTATTGGCCACTTCTATGGCTATAGCTGCGGTGTGGTATTTGCCCCTAATTTTAAGCTATGGCTTTTCATTTAAATCTCCTCCTGCCCAGGGAATAGAACTTTTTAAATATTTAACCCTTTTCGGAATAGTCCCCTTAATATTTTCATTTATAGGCTCTTTTTATGCATCCAAAAGAAGAAAAAAACAGGATTTACTTATATTGGTATGGACAATAGCTATACTCCTTTTCAGCCTGGCTCATTTTATAGGAATCCCGGTATTAAGTGAAAGAATCTTAAACTTTGCGGTTTTCCCTTTAATGCTTTTGGCAGCATTGGGCATCCAATGCATAACTGTAGAGGGTGATAAAAGACCAGCATATATTTTAATGGCATTAATTATTATTTTCGGATTCAGTTTTGGCTACAGTACAGTAAACTCTGCATCTCCTTTCATAAAACCGTCTGATTTTGAATTATCTAAATGGTTTAAGGATAATGGGGATAAAGAGAGTTTAGTGGTGTCTTATAACTATGAACTGGATCCTTTAATTGTATCCATTTCCCGGCAGCCGGTTTCTGCAGGGGGCTATGCTCCGGGTATGCTCCGGGGATTGAATATATTAAAATATTTACAGGGTGATTTTAATAGAGATGATATCCGGCAGGATCAGGCAGGATATATAATTTTACCTCGAGGTGTGGCAGAACCACCATATTCTAGATTAGTTTACTTAAATAAAAATTATAAAGTTTTTGAATTAGAAAAAAATTAATATATTTCCTTTAAAAAACTTTTATATGAATATCAGGGGATTAATTTAAAAATAAAATAATTAGAAGGAATCGATAAAATGAAAAGATTATTTGGTACATTTGGTGTTAGGAGAATTGCTAATCATGAATTAACTCCGGAATTTGCTTCTAAGCTATCATCCGCATATGGGACTCTAATTCAGGGTAAAATTGCGGTAGGTGGAGATCCTCGAACATCAACACCTCTGATAAAAATGTCGGTAATGGCCGGTCTTTTATCCAGTGGATGTGATGTGATAGATCTGGGATTATTACCCACTCCGGCAGTTCAATATGCAGTCCGGAATTATTATGATGGGGGAGTCATTATCACCGCTTCCCACAATCCTCCTGAATACAATGGAATAAAATTCGTGGATGAAGATGGTATTGGAATTTCCGATGAAATGGAGGAAAAAATTGAAGATATTTTCTTCAATGAAAATCCAAAAAGAGCTAGCTGGAAGAATTTAGGTGAATTCAGTACCCGGCCGGGACTGGTGAAGGAATATCAAGATCAGGTACTACAGCGGGTTAATCAAGAGGCAATAAAAGATGCTAACTTAAAAGTGGTGGTTGATTGTGGATCAGGAGCAGCATGCTTCACAGCACCGTATATTTTAAGAGAATTGGGCTGTGAAGTTTTAACTTTAAACTGTCAGCCAGATGGATTTTTCCCGGGAAGAGACCCGGAACCAGTTGAAAATAATCTGAAAGAATTGATAGAAGTGGTTAAATCCACTGGAGCGGATTTAGGTCTGGCCCATGACGGAGATGCAGATAGAACTATTTGTATTGATGAAAAGGGAAACTTTGTATTGGGTGATAAAACTTTTGCTTTGGTAGAAAAACAGCTACTTAAGGAAAATAATGGGGGAATCATAGTTACCACCGTGGCTACTTCTTCTGCCATCTATGACATAGCACAACAAAATAAGGGGGAAGTTATTACCACGGCAGTGGGGGATTTGCTGGTTGCCAGAAAACTCAAAGAAAAAGAAGGCCTCTTTGGAGGAGAAGAAAATGGAGGCCTTATTTTCCCCGATTTTGTATATGGTCGGGATGCAGCACTCTCGGCAGCCAAGATAATTGAAATAATTTCTCTGGAGAAAAAACCACTATCAGAACTGGTTGCAGAATTACCCGTATATTATTCCGAAAAAATGAAAATAAAATGTCCAGATGATCTTAAAAATAAGGTGATGCAGCTCATTGCCGATGAAATTAGCCAGGACAATCGTAAATTTGAATTAGATACCACTGACGGAGTTAAGATAATTACTCCAGAGGGATGGGTTATAATCAGGCCTTCCGGGACTGAACCAATTTTCAGGTGTTTTTCAGAGTCGGATAGTCCTCAAAATGCTGAAGAAATGGCCAACTGGGGAATTTCCCTGGTGGAAAAATATTTAAAATAATTATTTACTTTAAATTTTTTAATATTTTATTAACTCCTTACCTATTCTTTTCATTTTGCAGCATCAGGCATGCTTTCCAGTATTTTTCGGGCTACTCTAAGTCCTATAGCTGCAGCAAGTAACATGGTGGGCATTCCCTGCGATCGGGGGACCAGAGATAAATCTCCCACCCATAAACCTGAGGGTAATTGCTCTGACCTCATATTTTTCACATCAGCTGCTTCTAAGGGGAAGGTCCCTCCTAAATGCCCTCCATTATACATGCCCTGAATATAAGGTCCCTTTACGCCGGATTCTTTCATAATAAGACTGGCCATTGAGCTGGCTTTTTTTAGAGTATCCCGGTCTTTAGGGGATAAGTTTTTATCCACCTTTCCCTGTTTGTCTACTTTTCCCTCCTCTGAATCTGCCAATTTAACCATCATCCCCACCCGATCATTTATTGATACTTTTCGCCAGGGCTTATGAAACCAGTGGGATAGTATATCCACATAAGGAGATAGAATATAATCTTCCTGTTTACTGTACCAGACCATGGGGGGCTCTTTAAGCATCTTAGCATTTTTAAATATTCCTCCCATAGTAAGAACCACATCTGCCCATAAGTGGGGGGAGGTTTCTATACCTGAATTTTCCAGAATCTGGGCACTGCCAATTCCTCCGGCAGCCAGCACTACCAGATCACTTTTATAAGTATTTTTTCCCAGGATAGAACCTGTTTCTACTCCCTTAACTATTCCCTTCTCTATTATTACTTTTTTAACCGGAGAATTTATTTTAATAGTGGCGCCACCAGCACAAGCATCATCAATAAAATTTCTAGAATCCCAGCGAGCCCCTTTAACACACCCCAATTCACATAGTCCACAGGAAATACATTTTTTCTCATTAACTGCCTTAGGCGTACTTTCAGGATCAAGACCTAACTTTACCGCGCTTTTAAACATTTCCCGACTTAATGGTCGCCATCTATTTTCCGGGAAAGTTTCCACTTTAATTAAATTTTCCAGTTCCTGAAATTCAGATTCCAGCTTAAGGCCTATGTGGTGGAGACCTTCCTCGGCACGAACCAGATTACCGCAGGTGAGAACGGTGCAACCTCCAGTGGTAATTCCTCTAAAAAGTGCCAGATCAGGGGATGATTTTATAGAATTCATAGGTGGGAATATCTTATTTATATTGGATGCACTTCCTAAAATTCCTAACTTTCTAAAAGGCTCTGACCAGGAAACGTGACGAGTAAATGGTTTGAAATTTCCACCTGCTTCTAATATTAATACTTCTAAACCGTTTTTTGATAGTTCGCGAGCTATGGTAGCACCTGATGCTCCACTACCCACTACAATGGCCTTCATTTAAATCTCCTTTCATTTTAATTTTTTAATTTCAACCGGGCCTTACAGCAGGAAGCCCCTTCGGTAATTCTTTTAATAAATTTCATTTCAAAGGCAGGATTCAAACCTTTCAGAACTCCTTCATCTGCCCCACTTAAAATATGGCAAGATAAGGGGGAATAATATGATGCAAGCTCACAATGACTTATAATTATATGCGGATCTGTTTTATTATCCTGAAATTCAAATTCAATTCCTAAAACCTTATAAAGAATATGGGCGGCAATCATAACTTCTTCAAGATCATCTTTAATACTCAATTTTTTTTTAAATTCTAATCCCAGACGATAACCCACTTCAAACATAGCTGGCCGGGCCAACTCAATACTTCTTTCTTTGCCTATCAAATTTTCCAGTGCTTTGACCCGAATTTCATGACCTTGAATCATTTTAAGGCGTATATGATTTAAATTTCCCTTTAATGGAATGGATAAAGGATTTATATTTTTTAAAGAATCCGGGTCATGTTTTTTAAGAATATTATCCAGTTCAGCAATGGTTAAACTGGCCAGATTATTAAGTTCCTTTTTTAAAAAATATTCTGGTATCCACCAGGATGCCAGCAATAATCTAAGGTTCATCTAAAACTCAAAACTCCTTATTTGCTATCCCCATATGTAATATATCCTGACTTTTATTATCTGATTCCTCAGCATGGTACAGATTTTCTATGGTTTTTTCAAAACGTTGCATAATATTATTTCTTTTAAGTTTCAAATTAGCAGTCAAATCCCCGGCCTCAATGGAAAGATCATTTTTCAAAACCACCCATTTTTTCACTTTCTCTGGATTGGCCAGATTAGAATTAAGCTCATTAATTTCATCATCTAATTGTGCAGGTGGCTTTAAAAATTCATCACTCCACAAAAGTGCCACACAATATGCCCGGCTATCTCCTATCAGAAGAGCTTCATCTATACCGCTCAAAGATTTTAAACGGGTTTCTATTTTAAGGGGATTTATAGTTTTACCATAAGCATTTATCAATACTTCTTTTTTACGTCCGGTAATTACCAGGCTTTCATCTGAATTTAAGTATCCATAATCTCCGGTTAATAACCAGTCTTCCTGGAATAAAAATTTAGAATCATTATTAAAATATCCTGAAGTGGTTTGAGGTCCTTTAACCATGATTTCCCCATCTTTTGCAATTTTAATTTTGGTAAATGGTAATGGCTTTCCCACAGTTTCTAAATTATTATCTCCCCACCGATTAATGGTTATTAATGGCGCTTCAGTTAGGCCATATGCATTGTGAATTTCAATTCCCAGTTTTCTATAATCATAAAGGAGCTTTTCACTTACCGGGGCAGAACCAACTATCAGCTGCGCACAATTCTTTAAACCCGATTTTTTCAGTAAACTTCTTCTTAATATTCTTCTTAAAATAGATTTAAGCAGGGATTCATCTATTCTCAGATATAGTCTGCCCAGCCAGTTTTCTTCCAATTTAGTCCAAAGTTTTTCATAAAACCGGGGCACGGAAAAAAATATGGTGGGATTAATCCGGGGCAGTGCCTGGGATAAGTCATGGAATTCCTCCATAAAATACAATTTTAAGGGTGCAGGAGCATAATATGGAGAATAAGTACCTAAAATTCCTTCTACAACATGATTCATAGGTAAAAAAGATAAATAAGATACTTCTTTTATACGGTCTTCCCAGGGAGGCATGGAAGCTATAAATTCTCCCATCCACCGAAGATTCCCATGATTGAACTGAACTCCCCGGGGGGTTCCTGTGGTACCGGAGGTGTAACGAATAGTGGCAGCACTCTCAAAGTCGACCGGTGCATTTATATCCTTTTTATCATGATTTCCCA
The DNA here is from genome assembly GCF_018141185.1 of Methanobacterium alkalithermotolerans. Classification (NCBI taxonomy): domain Archaea; kingdom Methanobacteriati; phylum Methanobacteriota; class Methanobacteria; order Methanobacteriales; family Methanobacteriaceae; genus Methanobacterium; species Methanobacterium alkalithermotolerans. The sequence continues at coordinate 1,487,451 of NZ_CP058560.1, forward strand.
TTTCCATAAACTTTTCCCACGGTATGATGTCCTCTTTAATCAATTCAGAATTAGAATCACGGGTAAATGATATTAAGGGGATGTTCAAATCCAGTTTAGATGATTCTTTTAATAAATCAGGGGTTCCTATAAATAGTATTCGAGAACCGCTGTCTTTTACCATTTCTTCAATTTCTATAGGAGGACTGGTATAATAGATGGGCACGGTTATTACCCCGGATAATCCCAGGGCCACATCTAAAATGAGATAGCGGGTACTGTTATAACCCACCAGTGCTACCCTATCTCCAGGGGTGATTCCTAAATATTTCAATGCCTGGACGGCTTTTATAATTTTATTTCTAATGTTAATTCCATTTTTACACTCGAATTCTCCATTCACCACGTCATACAAAGTAACCGGGAATGTTTTGCTTTTCAGGCGGTGCATAATTTGTTCATGCACGGTACGATCTGATCGATGAAAAAATCCGGCATAAATTGCATAGTTCAACAGGGGACCCATGAAGTCTTTCCAGGAAAGTGAATATGGTCCGGATAATAAATCCGTATTTCGGCGACTAAATCTTCGATTTTCTTTTATATATGGGGTTAGATGACTTAAAACAGATATTTGAAATCCTTTTTGATTTTTTAAGAAGTATCCTGCAATATCAAAGAATTTTTTAACAGCACCCATAGGTAGGCCTAAAAAAAGAGGAGCAGGCAAATGGATATTCCATTTTTCATTGGCCCACTGCCGGGTAAAATCCACTAATTCTCGAATAGAAGGTAATGATTCATCAGGGGCGGTTAGATGGAAAGTTAATTTCTCTGCTTTTTTCTTGAGGCTTAAATCAACTATGGTTTTGGAAACATAATCTACAGGCACCATATTTATTTTATTAAGGGGTGAAACAGGTATTAACTTCAATTTACCATTAAAATACAGCCTCAAAGGAACATAGATGGTATTGAAATTTTTAATGGCCCCTGTTCGGGAGTCTCCCACAATCATCCCGGGTCGGAAGATGGAGTAAGGGATTCCAGATTTTATAACTTCTTTTTCCGCTTCATACTTACTTTGCTCATAGTTACTGGAAAATCCGCACCGATCTGATAAATCATCTTCAAGGACTTCTCCTTCACACTTTCCGGCAACATAAGCGGTGGATACATGGGAAAAACGTTTAAAAGCATCTTTTTTGCAGTTTTTTGCCATTTCAAGCATATTAATTGTGCCCTGAACATTCACTTTTCTAAGTTCATCCAAAGGAGCATTTAATCTTAAATCAGCTGCTGCATGGATTATATAATTAGTTTTTAAGGCTAAATCCTGGTAAACTGTCTCATCCATTCCTAAATGATTCTTTTCCACATTTCCTGAAATTAATTCCACCTGATTATTCTTCAGGGCTTCTAATAACTCTGGAAATTCCCACCAGGCTCTTTTCAAACGAGTTTCAGCATCTTGATTAGTTCTACTTCTTACCAGGGCTATTATTTTTAAATCACAACTAATAAGCTTTAAAGCTATTTGTGTTCCTAAAAACCCATTGGCCCCACTTAAAAGAACATAATCTCCCTGGATCATTATTTTCCTCCTTTAAGAAATGATTTAAGGAGACTTCGATTCTGGAGAGAACGGGAATACTGATTTTCAAATCCACTTTCCAGCAATCTTTGGGTTTTAGCTGGATTTTCTAAAATCTCATCTACTTTATTTTCCACTTTTTCCCATAAATCAGGATCATCGTATTTAAAAAAATAATCCGGATACATTTTCAGCTCTTCATACAATATTTCCAGGCGGCGGTCATGTCCTATTGCTATTTGCGGCACCTGATGAGATAAAGACAATATGGAAGCATGATAACGAGAAGTAATTAAGATATCTAAATTTTGGAGTAACCCTGTCATTTTGGATGCATTTAAATCTTTAGAAGAAAAAATTTGGGCATTCTCTTTATTTTTCATATAAGATAATACCTGGTGAGCCAGGCCTTCATCCAGGTCTTCCATACAGATTAATGCAATATTCTTGTGGTGGATGTCCACCAAACGATCTGCCTGCTTTGCCCATGATCTGGCCAGTTTTTTTTCCAGCTTTTCTCTTTTTTTAGAATGTGAAAAATAATAGGGCCATTTATATTCATCTTTTTTCTTTCCAAAGGGCCTTAAAACCACAGGCCATAAATAAAAATTCACCACCGCCATGCCGGCTAACCCTCTATGTGGAGAGAAGTGTTCTACAATTCCATTAAGGGTATGGGATTCAAAATTTAAAGCACAATCTGCAGTAATTTTAATAGGGGCAGTCACCCCTACAGATTTTAGAATTTCTGCAGATTTATAGTTACGGGTTATTATGAGGTTACTTTTACTGGCTTCTTTTTTCACCAAAAACTTGTTTAAGGGAGATAAATCTCCCGCATCGACAGCATAAGCCAGGCAAGGTTTTTTAAATGTATGAGCACACCGGGTAGCCCATAGAAACGCCCATAATAATGCAGAAGTCCAGGTATCCATATAACAGCTACCTTCGATTAGCAATATAAAATCATGATTTTTTACCAGTTTTCGCAAACTTAAAAAATAAATAGAAGGCAATGGTACAATTTTAAGGTTTTTTTCTTTTTGCACATATCTTTTTAGCTTTTCTTCATTAAGGGTGGGTATGGTTAGCCGTACCTCTGGTCCTAAAGCCCATCGAATATCCTGGATAATGGACAGCAATCGGGATTCTGAACCAGTATTATTTGCACCATTATATCCTACAAGTAGAACCCGCGGACTATTATTATGTCCCGGGGTATATGATTCAGCTTTTTTTATAGGGAGCATATGATTTCCAGAATTAATTTTTTCCAGGACTCCTAAGACCTCTTTTATAAATTAGGGAAGGATACATAAAAATTCTCAGGATGAAGACTAATTATTTCTATATCCCTGACTTATTTTTTAAACTTTTTTAATTTTATTTTTTGCAACTTCAGAGGTTCGGCAATAACTGCTCCAATTAACAGACCTAAAGATATAGCCACAACACTCATAATTACCTGAATTACATCAGCAATTCCACTGGAATAGTTGGGCCCTATTAAATTTGCCAGTGTTATGAACCCCAGAGAACCGGGAACCAGTAGCCAGAAGGCAGAAAGAGTGGATACAAAGCTGGGTGTTCTCATGGGGGAACGCCCTATTAAGGCTCCACTGATGGTCATAAGCAGTGAACCAAAAAATGCCCCGAAAAACCCACCAATAAAATAATTACCCAAACTTTGCCCTAAAAAAGCCACATAAAGCACTATTATTACCCATGGAAAGTCTCTATTCCGCATGGACAAGAAAAGAAACATCCCTATACCAAAAAGCATAATCCCTATATAGGGAGCCCACCATCCAATGGTATTGGCCGCTGCTACCACCAGTAAATCTTCTTGAGGAAGCCCTATGATTTTAAAACCATTTAAAACCCCAAAAAGAAGCAAGAATAAAATGGTTATGCCATAAATCACCCTGCTTGCTCCTGAAATTAAATCTCCAGATGCTAATTCAAACATTCCGGTGGTCAGGGTGGCACCAGGTAAAAAATATGCCAGGGCAGGTATAATTAGCAGTATGGATCCGGTAAGGAACCCATTTTTCACCCCCCAAAAAAATATAATCGAAACCAGGAAAGAACCTATAACTGGTTTTATAAGAGCTAAACGGGGCTTATCTTGGGTGAAAATTAGTAAAATTCCTACTAAAAATCCCAGTATTCCTGAAACAATTAATTGCTGAGAGTTGGGTTGCAATAATAATCCTAAACCCACTGCAAAAAAAACATAGCCAATTAACATCCCGATTTTTCCAAAACGGTGCGGATGCGCATTGATTTTTTTGAGGCATTTAATACCTTCTCTAGGGGTTATTTCTGCTTTTTCAACTTTATAAATCAGTTCATAGAGCTCTGAAATAGTATTTAATTGCGATAGTCCATATATTTGATTTACAGTAGTTAAGGGGGATGATTCTTCATCCCCCACTTTGATAATTATGAATGTGGTAAAAACCAGTATCTCGGCCTTAACCTGATAGGCCCGGGCAACATTATATAGAATGGATTGGATGGTGGTTACTGATATGCCGGTGGAACTCAGGGCCTTTCCCAAACCAGCTAAAAATGTCAGCATATCTTTTAAGAAGTATTCATCCTGCAGATAGGGAATTAAACATACTTTTGATTTATTGGTTTTTATTTCCATAGTTAGAACCCATTAACAAAAAGGGGGAGATTAACTATTTATGAAAATTTTGTTTATACACTACTTATTTTTCAGATTTAGATATAATATTATTAATTAATTAGAATTTAATTTTTTCAGGGATTCATCAAATAATATCATGGACTTTTCCAGAACTAAGGAGATAATATAATTACAATCTGGCTGCAAGTGGGGGATGTAATGTGGCTTGTTTTCTACTTCAACTAGAATCAGAGGATAACTTTGACAGACCTGGGGTCTGCTGTCATAAATTGAACATTTTTTATCTTCAATGTCATGGAATTTGCAGGGAAGGTCCTCTTTAAACTTATAATGTTCTGGATAAGCAGGGTTAGCTATAATTTCATTTTTTAAATCAGGATTAAAAAGTAATAAGGGGTTTAATTCGTCCCGGTGTATGAATATGGGGGTGGATTCTCTACAACATTTCCCACAATTATTACACCATTCAGGGTGGTTTTGGATGATTTCAAAATCAGAAGGACCTCCAAAAAATTCTAAACCGAGGAGTTGCGCCATTTCTATTATTTCCTGCAGATCTTGCCGGGTTACACCATATTTTCTGTATTTTTTAACAGATCTCTTTTTTCTTAATTTTTTCAAAACCAGCTTTTGAATTAAATTTCTACTAATTTGAGTACTCTCTCCCTTTTCCTTTTTTAAGGATTTCTGGAGAACTTTTTCCCATAATTCCTCGGGTATTAAAAGATCCCTGAACATTTTCATCACCAAGAATATGATATTTTCCTTACTTGAAAAAAGATTTTAAATTATAAATTTTCCAGACATTCATCTTTTAATACCCGGGCATCATCATTAGAAGGATCGATTTGTAAAACTTTATTAAAACATTCTACTGCTTCATTAAAACGATTTAATTCCATTAAAGCCACGCCTTTATTGCTCCAGAAAATATAATTATTTTTTTCCAGAGCCAGAGCATCATCATAACATTCCAGGGCTTCTTCAAATCGTCCTAACTCTAAAAGAGCATTTCCTTTTCTATTGAATGCTACTGAATCACCTTCATCTTCTAAACACAATTCTAAGGCCTTATCATATGATTCTAATGCTTCTTCTGTTTTACCTATCTCACTTAATAAATTTCCCCGGGCGTTCCATACCTCCGGGTTCTGGTAATCTAATTCTAGAACTTTATCATATGCTTGCAGGGCATCTTTATATTTTCCTAACATTTCTAAAATAAATCCCTGCCAATACAATATCACTGAATTATCTGGATTAATCTCTAATGCTTTTTGGCTTGATTTTAATGCTTTTTCAGGGTTCCCGGAATTTAAAAGAGCCAGGGCTTTGTTATTCCATACGAATTCATTTTCAGGATCTATATTTAAAGCCTGGTTATAACATTTAATTGCCTCTTCAAATTTACCTAAACGGCTTAAATTATCTCCTTTTTTATTTAAGAGATAAATGTCCCGGGGATCAAATTTCAAAGCAGCATCGTAGCACATAGCCGATTGATTATATTTTCCAGAATCAAATAAAATATCGGCTCTCTGGGTTATCATAGCTTTTTCATCAATTTTTTCCCCTTCCCATAATTCTATAGGCAATTTTCGAAATCTAATCACCTGAAAAAGAGTATCTTTTTTGAGCTCCTCGATATACATTTTATGAAACTCTGTTTTTAATTCTTTAGAATCCTTAAAACCTTCTTCCAGGATCAGATCATCTCTTTTTAAGAGTTCATGGAAAGTTAATATTTCCACATCTATAACTTCTGCTTCAAAAACTTTCTCCCTTTCTTTAGAAACCAGATTCCAGTAACAATGAAGCCTATCTCCTTTTTTAACAGGCTTTTTCCATAACTTCCTGATGGTCATTGTTTTTTTACCAGTAATAAGATCAATATTACGGCTTCCAAAGGATAATATTGGCATTTAATCACTCTAACTTATTTAATTTCATCTTAAAAGTAGTTTTATATGATTTCTTCCCCAAACTCAGAGGTTTTTATTTTTACTTTATTTAGAAGAGGCTTTATTTTTTTTGCCAGTTCCCCTAAAAATTCTCGGGAAGGGCTGGGAACAGATTCAAGAGATGGATCCAGAACTATTCTATTCCTGAATTGCTGCAATGTATATAAATCGCAATTTATTTCTCTTGAAATCTGATGAATATCTTTTTCATTAAGAAGGGTAGGTACATAGGTCGTTCTGCATTCTAAAAAAGTATTCGGAGAATTTAAAACAATTTCCATACTTTCTTCTACGTCTTTTCCGATATCTAAACCAATCAAATCTCCATACCTGTCGAAGGGAGCTTTTATATCCAGACTAACATAATCTACCAATTCAATAACATGCTGCAGCCTATCTGGAAAACATCCATTGGTATCCAATTTGGCTAAGAGGCCCTTTGAACGTACGTATTTCAAAATTTTCTTTATAGCAGTACACTGCATTAAGGGCTCTCCTCCGGTAATTACCACTCCATCCACAAATTCAGAAGCATCTTCAATTTTTTTAAAAATTTCATCTAAGCTTACTTCATCTCCACCATTAATTATTTCCGGGTTATGGCAGTAGGGACACCTTAAAGTACAGCCTCCTGTAAAAATAACCAGGGACATTTTCCCTGGAAAATCAAAGGAAGATATATTGGTACCACCAATTTTCATTTAGCCCACATTTTTTAATTAATTAATTAATAAGACCCTGCATCTCTAAATCATATTTAGTTTCTAATTTCAGCTTTCATTTAGTATATTTTGCAATACTTCAATGAATCTTTCATCCTCAGGAATGGTACCTACACTAACCCGGATCCAGTAGTCATCCAGACCTTTAAATGACTTACAGTCTCTAACTATTATCCCTTTTTCCAATAGTTTTTTTGCTATTTGGGACGAATTCATGCCGGTCTTACGCACATCCACCAGCAAGTAATTTGCTTTAGATTTAAAAACCTTCAAATGATTTATCCTGGAGATTTTTTCATATAGGAATTCTCTACTTTCAACAGACACCCGGGTTGATTCTTCCAGATAATCAGTATCTCTAAGTGTGGCCAGAGCCGCAATGTGTGATAAGTTAGTCAAACTAAAAACAGGCTTCACCCGGTGCATGTACTCAATTATTCTGGGATTAGAAAGCCCATAACCAATCCTCATACCTGCCAGCCCCATTACTTTGGAGAATGTACGGAGTATAAATAAATTTTCATATTTGTCGATAAGATCAATATTATTTACTCCTGAGAATTCAAAATAAGCTTCATCCACCACCACCAGAGCATCAGTAGAGCTCAATATGGTTTCAATATCTTCCTTATCAATTAAACCACCAGTGGGATTATTTGGGGAACAAAGAAATATTAATCTGGTTTCAGGAGTTATAGCACCAAGCACAGACTCAACATCCAGCTTATTTTCTTCCACATCCCAGCGTCCATAAACAGGGATGGCCCCATGAGTGCGCAGGGTGAATTCATAGTACATATAAGATGGCAATGGAACTATAAATTCACATCCGGGATCTAAAAATGTTTTTCCCAGAACATCAATTATTTCGTCAGCTCCGTCCCCTCCAATAATAACTTCCTGGGCAGAAACACCAGAATATTTTGCTATTTCTTCTTTAAGGTCTCTTAATCCCGATTCAGGGTACTGGCTAATTAAATCCAGCTCTCCCTTTATGGCTTCTATGGCCCGGGGTGAAGGACCCAGGGGATTTTCATTGGAACCCAATTTTATTATATCTTCTTTTTGGAGCGAATATTCACTAGCAATTTCTTTTATGGATCTACCAGGAATGTAAGGGTCTAATTCATTGATAATTTTCCGAATTTTAACCATATAATCACTTAAATTATTTTTTGATATATTCTATACTAAAATAACTACTAAAAATATCCTTAAAGCCTAATCTCTCATTTAACTAAAGATATATTTTTAAAAAAATTTACATCTGGCACATATCCCATCATATCATGGGCTTTCGTGGGAAAGAACACTATATCTTAAAGCATTTTCTTTAATAGATCTAATTTCTTCCTCATTAAGCTCTTTAATTAGACGGGCAGGCATTCCTATAATCAGACTTCGGGAGGGGAATTTTTTTCCTTCAGTGACCACCGCACCGGCCCCTACCACAGAATCTTTCCCTATGTGGGCTCCATTCAAAACAGTGGCATTCATGCCAATCAGCACATTTTTATCTATGGTGCATCCATGCAATACGGCAGCATGTCCTACTGAAACGTAATCTCCTATTTTAACTGGGTAATCTGCTGAGGAATGTACCACGCAGTTATCCTGAATATTGGAGAATTTTCCGATTTTTATAGGTTCTATATCTCCTCTTACAACTGCATTGTACCACACAGAAGAATTTTCATCAATTTCAACTTTTCCCTGGACATGGGCACCGGGAAATAGACGAACAGTGGAATGAATTTTTTTCATTTTAACACCCTTTTAATTAAATTAATGTTAATAAATTCATTTATTGTGAGGGAGACATATTCTGGCAATAGATTATTTTTTATTTTTATCAATTATAAGATGTTCCTGTTTTACCATGACCAGCTTTTCAGAATCAATATTCTTATGTATAACTGCTCCTGCCCCAATAGATGAGTTGCAGCCTACGGTCACTCCCGGGTTAAAACTGGAATTTATACCGGTCTTCACCCCATCAGCAAATACCACTCCAAATTTCCTTCTGCCGCTATCTACCTTTTCGCCTTTTATATTCAGTTTAATGGTCTTATCATCAAAACGAAGATTAGCAATATTGGTTCCAGCCGCAATATTACATCGTGATCCTATAATAGAATCCCCTATATATGAAAGGTGATTAACATTAGTGTGATCCATTATAATTGAATTTTTAATTTCAACTGCATTTCCTACTCTTACATCATTTCCAAGGAAGGTATACTTTCTTAAATAACAGTTAGGGCCTACATCACAGTTTTTTCCAATATGCACCGGCCCCTGAATATAAGAACCAGCTCGAATTACACTGCCATAACCTAAGACCACTTCTCCTTCCAGGGTGGCTCCTTTTTCCACCTCACCCTCTATTTTACCTTCCATATTATTTAAAAAGTCTTCATTAATTTTTAGAAGTTCCCATGGCTTGCCTATATCTATCCATTTTTTATTGGAAACCAGCCCTGCTACTTTTTTACCTTCTTCCATTTGGATCTTTAAAGAATCAGTTATTTCATACTCGCCCCGACTTGATTCGGGAGTTTTTTCAATACAGGAAAAAATATCAGGGTCAAAAATGTATATGCCTGTATTAATTAAATTACTTGGGGCTTCTCCAGCTTTTGGTTTTTCAATAATCTCTGTTACCTTATCTCCGTTTAACATCACCACACCAAAAGAACAGGGATCCTCTACTTCAGTAAGCACCATCATTGACCGGGCATTAAAGTCTGAATACTTTTGAATTAAGTCATATAAAAGCTGAGGGTCAATGATAATATCTCCATTAAGAACTATGAATTGTTCTTTAATAAATTCACGGGCATATCCTATGGCGTGTGCCGTACCTAAACGGCTTTTTTGAGTTATGTAAGTAATTTTAACTCCCAGGTCCTTCCCATCTTTAAAATAGTCTCGCACCATGTTTTCCTGATAACCCACTATCATTAGAATCTCGCTTATTCCTGCATCTCGAAGTGCCTCAATATTATATTGTATTATAGGCTTTCCTGCGACTGGAAGCATTGTTTTAGGACGGGTAAGAGTTAAAGGACGCATCCTGGTACCCTCTCCCGCAGTTAAAATCACCGCTTTCAAAATATTTCCTCCTTACTTGAACTGGATTATGATAAAATAGATAATAATTATTTCTCAGAGGTTTATTATTAATAAATTCATGCAAGTGCAGATTTAATAAACTCCGCTGAGATCTGTCTGATTTGCTCGGCCATTTTTTTGGTTTTGGCTTCCAGAGTTATACGAATATATGCTTCAGTTCCAGAAGGTCTTACCAGAACCCAGCTACCATCTTTAAATGAAATCCGGACCCCGTCAATATTATTAACATCCACCACATTGTCAAATTGATTTTCCAGAGAAGAATTTACCATTTCCATAACTTTATTTTTATCTTCACCAGCGCATGGTATTTTTTCCCGGATACTGGGATAATCTGGTATGGATCTTAATAATTCAGATAAATTTCCGCTGGTGGAAACAAGTTCTACCACTTTTAATGCCGATAATATTCCATCAGGGCACATGCAAAAATCAGGATGTATCCATGTACCGGAGGGTTCTCCTCCAAAAGTAGCCTGATTTTCCACAATTGACTGGGCTACATGCACGTCTCCCACTCTGGTTCTGATTATTTCCCCACCTACCGCAGCTAAACATTCATCCATACACAGCGAAGCATCCACGGTGGTGATTATTTTTCCACCAATGGCCTGTGAAATTAAGGCCAGTAACTTATCAAAGTCCGCCATATTTCCTTTTTCGTCAACTGCAACCATTCGATCCCCATCTCCATCGTGAGCTATTCCTAAATCGGATTTGGTCATTTTAACAGTTTTCATAAGGACATCCAGGTTTTCTTCATTAGGTTCCACTTTACGACCTGGAAAGAATCCATCAGGTTGGCAATTCAATGAAATAACTTTACAGCCTGCTTTTCTTAAAATAATAGGGGATAAATAAGAAGCAGCACCTGAACCGCAGTCCACCACTACCTTTAATTCCTGAGGTATTTTCACCATTCCCAGCACTTCGTTAATATACTGGTTTATTATTTCCTCTTCTTTTTCTATTGAACCAAGATGATCCCAGCTTTTATTCAGGAACTTTTGCTGGTGAAGCAAGTATTCTATTTCTTGCTCCTGTTTGATAGTATAAGCCATTCCATCCCTATTCCACAATTTAATTCCATTATCTGGGGATGGATTATGAGAAGCAGTAATCATCACTCCCGCATCTGCATTTAAACGGGAAGCGGAAAATCCAACCACAGGAGTAGGCACCATTCCCAGTTCCAATACATTGCATCCACATTCCAGTAAACCTGCGCATAACGCTTTTTCCAGCATATGGTTTGAAGTACGGGTATCATAACCCACTACAACTTTGCCTTTTCCACCTAAATAAGTACCTAAAGCTTTTCCAACATCTAAAGCCAGCTGAGTGGTAATATCCGATCCTATTTTACCTCTTATTCCTGAAGTACCAAAAAGACGAGGTATTTCTTCTGGGTTTTCTGCAGACTGATTTGACATTTTCATGCCCCAAATTTTTCAGATTTGTTCATTAAATCCAGCAGGATGTTCATCACATCCCTTCCCCTGATGCGACACAATCCTCCTTTGGTGGCGGAATTTTCATTAAATTTCTCCACTTCATCCACCCTTATTTCAGGGCCATTAATTACTATGGGGACCGGGTCGCCGGTGTGGTCCATAACAGATATGGGGGTGGAATGATCGGCAGTGAGTATGAAATAGGCTTCAGGTATTTGCCTAATTTTTTCCACCACTTTATCCACCTTTTCAATAAATTTTATTTTTTCCTGAAGATTTCCATCATGACCAGCTTCATCTGCTCCGTCAATATTTATAAGAATGAAGTCATAATCTTTTTTCGCATTTTCAATGATGCTTTTGGTGATATTATCTAAATTAGTGTCTATTCCACCGGTGGCACCATCTACCTCCACCACATCCATTCCAGCTAATCGTGCAATTCCTTTTATTAATCCAGTTTCTGCAATACAAGCTGAATTAAGTCCATATTTTTCATTAAATGGCATTACGTCAGGCACAGCCCCTGCACCACGGGGAAGTATTATATTGGCTGGATTTTCACCATTTTCCCTGCGCTTCATATTAACCGGATGGTCTTTTAACAGTTCATAGGATTTTTTCACTATTTTATTCAAAACAGCAGCTGTTTTAATAGCTTCTGGTGATGAATTCAAGGCTAAAACTTCTTTAGGAGGTTTACCATCATATTTTGGGTCAGAATCAGATACCTGATCAGATAAACCTTCTCCCCTCAACAGGAGAACCGCCCGGTGCCCGGTGGATTCTTTAAAAATTACTTCCACGTCTTCAAAGCCTTCTATCTCCATGGAATTTAGAGTGGATGCAATTTCATCTGTGTTTTGCCTTATTCTACCTGCTCTTCTATCAGTTATTATTCCTTCTTCATTAGAGGTGGAAAAATTACACCGGAATGCAATATCTCCGGGCATGACATCCAGACCAACACCGGCAGCTTCAAAAGGGCCTCTTCCCGTATAAACCTTATAAGGATCATATCCTAAAATGGAAATGTGAGAGGTATC